>JASJFV010000193.1:0-4419 GCA_033791885.1 Gammaproteobacteria bacterium
ACCCTTATAGGTATTCGATGCACTGCTGGAGATAACCAGTAGATTGGACAGGTTTGACAGGTCGGTAGTGATGTCTTCAGTGATGCCGTCTGCAAGGTACTCCTGCTTCGGGTCATTACTTAGATTGTCGAAAGGGAGAACGACAATCGAATTCGGTGGCACTTCCGGCGGCTGGCTATCCGCCTTGTCGACCGACTCTGGTCGAAGTAACCAGAATAAAGCAATAACGGTGATGCATATTGCGAAGACTGCAATCAGCGGGGTCCATGGTTTCGACTGGCGGGATTCCTTTTCTGGCGGTTCTTGCTGAGACGGGTAGCTGTCATTTGCAGTGTATTGAACGGGCGCGATTAACTGGTATCCACGTTTAGGAATGGTGGCGATAATCGCCGGATTTCTGGCACTGTCCTGGAAGGCCTTTCGCAGTTTTATCACGGTTCCGGTGATGGCATCGTAACTGATCAGTGCACCATGCCAGACATCTCTTTCAATCTCATCCCGGGTGACCACCTCGCCCTGTCTCGAGGCCAGGTAAACAAGAACCTCCATCACTTTCGGCTCGAGATGGATAATGTCATCGCCTTTTTTGATCAATCCTTCTGACGGTGACACCCACCAGTCACCGATAGAAAATGGATTTTGATCAGATTGCTGCAAATCTATGCGCCTCTCACATAAATATTCGTTAGATCAGCGATCATAGATCATACCGAGAGATAATGTAAGTCTTTGTATTTCCGTGGACAATTCTTCCGTAGCTTTTCCGTCGTACTTCCCTCGTAGTTCAGTCGAGACTTTTTTCATAATTTTAATCAACATCACTTTAACAGCGATCCGGGGTGCTCCATCACGCAACCCGAAAGGATATCCCGGTGACCTTAATGACAGTTATCAGAATTAATTTGAAACAAAAATGAGGAAATAATGATGAAAAATGTCCTCTATATATTTTTGCTAGGCTGCGGATTATTTTTTTTCCAGCATCATGCACTTCTCGCTGATGAGCTGCCGTCAGATGTGAAAACTATTCACATAAACGGTTATGACATGTCGTATGTAGAGCAGGGCAGCGGTACACCCGTGATCTTCGTTCATGGCTCTCTGAGTGATTACCGTACCTGGCTGCCGTTACTTGACGATTTCAGTGAAAACAATCGCGCAATCTCTGTCAGTCTACGACACTACTATCCAGAAAAGTGGGATGGTAAGGAAGGCGATATTTCATTGCAGCAGCATGCTGATGACCTGGCAGCGTTGATCGGGAAATTAAATCTTGCTCCGGCATTCATCATCGGTCATTCACGCGGTGCTGCGGTGGCCATGCTGATGGCCAGTCAACACCCGCAGCTTGTTAACAGGCTGATACTGGCAGACCCGACACCACTTGCTTCAATTCTGCCGGAAGATGCTGATCTTCGAGGAGCTGAAAAAGTCCGCAGTGAGTTGATCACTGACATCATGAAACATTACCGCGCTGGAGACACCGAAAGTGGTCTCAAGGAGTTCGTCAACTATGTTGCCGGTTCAGATGTCTGGGATAAAACCCCGGATAAGATACGTAACGTACTGCGTGATAACAGCTGGACACTAACCAGCATGCAGCAGGACATGGAAACACAGTTTAGTTGTGTGAATGCTTCCAGCATCACAGCTCCGGTACTACTGGTTACCGGTGACCGCAGCGCCTCACGTTATCGCAGCATGCATTCAGCACTAGAGCCCTGCCTGTCCGAGGTAAGCAAGGTCATCATTGCGGATGCCGGTCATATGATGTTCCAGTCAAACCCAACCGAATTCACCTTTGAAGTCGAATATTTCATCTCGCCAGAGTAATACGAAAAAACGCAACTAAAGAACATACACAGACAATAAACAGATTATTAAACAGAAGAGGATTAGACAATGACAAACTTCACGAAAATTATACTGACAACGACCGCTATCACATTCAGTTATATGAGCGCTGCCAGCGAGACCATGGTACTTAAATATCATTCAAACCAGGTCAAACATGAAATCCATGTTACCGATGGCAAAGTAGTGGGTGGTAAATCACTCGGTGGTTTCGCATGGGAGGTCAGCGGCGGTGCCTATGATGGAAAGAATCTTCACATCACCTTTACTTCGACACAGCGCAGCGGATGTAAAAGCTGGTTCACTCACATATATGAAGTCAACGAAACAGGCCCACGTATGCTTGTTAATGTCGATAAGTGCGGTGAGACGAGAACAGACTTAAACGGACAGCATTACTGGGATTCAGTATCCCATCTATAAGGGATAGTTCGATACAAACGAACCCTCTTGATATAAATCGGAACAGTTATTCAGAGGAAAACACCATGAATCACATGAAAGTCATTCCCAATATATTTATCGCTGTACTTATGCTGCTGTCGGCACCTGCTTATACTGCACAGCAGGGTGAATACATCACTCTGGAGACAGAGAACCAAAAAACATTCAAGGTATATGTTGCCGGCCCCATGGACGCGTCCCGTGGAATACTGCTTATTCATGGATGGCCTGGACTGAATCAGGACATAGAAACATTGACCATGAAATTCGCAAAATTTGGGTATCGGGCAATGGCTATCGACCTCTATGGCGGCGATGTGGCTAACAACCTGAAGGATGCCAAGCTGCTAATGATGTCGGTTAAGCAGCCTGAGACGAATGACAAATACCGAGCGGTACTGCAGGCATTGGTGGCTCCCGGGCGTAAGCTGGCAACAATTGGCTGGAGTTACGGCGGCAGCCAGGCACTGCATGCGACATTGAGTGCCCCGAAGCTGGTATCGGCAACCGTCAGCTACTATCCATTTGGTGCAATGATCTCGGATAAAAAGTCATTGGAGCCAATGCAGGGGCCTATACTGATACTGGCAGGTGATGAGGATTTTTCATTCACTCCAGACAAAGTAAAATCGTACCAGGATGACATGGCAAATGCCGGCAAGATTCTTCAAGTGAAGACTTATAATGCAAAACACGGTTTCGATAGAGAGAAAGGTAAAAACTACAATCAGGCCGCGCAAGTGAAAGCAGAAGCCTCGACATATAAGTTTCTTGATGTAAATCTGAATTAATACTTCAAAAAGAAGAACGGGCCAGAAAGGAATTGTTGCCCTCGGACCCTATTCAAAATGATTGCTAATGAATGTGATGATTATTTATATAACGATAATCTAGCGCATTCTAAAAAACAACGGAGAAATCATGTCAGACAATAAATCTAACAAAGCACGTCGTAAAGTAATCAATCGCCGCTGGTGGTGCAATCGTTGCGGGTAAAAGTTTACCGGAAGAGTGGAGTAAGCCAGTTGTAGACTCTGTATTCCTGCCGGCGCATGCACAAAAAATCGCCACCAACTGATAGCGTAATATTCGATCAAGCAGGTCTTCGACTACCTGGAACTAGGACGGTCCCTGCAGGTATCACTCAAATACTGTTGATGCCCGTGGTGGCATAGGTGGTGGGAGTTGTGGAATCACTAATGTCGGCGGTGATAGAACTGATGGGCTCGCAACCATTAGTTACTGAGCCTGGATGCCAATTCTGTAGCTACCTACTACTTCACACCAAAGTTCTTATCTATTTAGGTTGCTACTACCTAATACTGTAAAATACCGCTGCAACCTCTATCACTGTTAGAGCTTATAAGAAATCATGGGGGATCGGTAAGAATAAAGAATACTGATCCTATCACTCAATACAGGAACCTTAATCTACATGACTAAAAGAAAAGGTGTATTACAGAAGGTCTCACTCGTTTCGGCTGTAGTAAGTTTTTTGCTAGCGTTAACTTCAGGCGTTATGCTGTATCTTCGGTTGGAGAGTGTGGGTAGCGATAATCCCATATCAGCCAGCTTTATGGCATCGACGTTTTTCTTCATATCTGTCGGGGTCGTTCTTAGCATCATTGGGAAGACCGATTTACCCAGTTTTAAAATTGATACCTCTGAAGAGAAATGAAAAAACTGGACACGCATTACGCGAAGGCCCGATTGATCCTGACAACACCTTTAAAACCTGAGTGACCGCCATACATATACATTAGTTAACACCCATTATCGACCACTCCGCTTTGTTTGTTATGGGGTGATCACCCTAAATTGATGAATCAGATGACTACCAGCAAGCAGGGTAAAAAATATATCGGCCGCTTTGCCCCCTCACCCACCGGGCCGGTGCACTTCGGTACGCTGCTTGCTGCTGTCGGCAGTTACCAGCAGGCCAAAGCCAATAATGGTCAATGGCTGTTAAGAATGGAAGATGTGGATACCACACGCAAAGTCCCCGGTGCCGATAGCGAGATATTAAAAACGCTGGAAACGTTTGGTTTTGAATGGGACGGTAAAGTAATCTACCAGACCGAACAGACTGACTGCTACCAGCAGGCGCTGGAAATATTACAG
>JASJFV010000194.1:0-7199 GCA_033791885.1 Gammaproteobacteria bacterium
TTAAGTGTCGCCCTATCCCAATCAAGGAAAATGTCAATGAGTTTTCACACAGTCTGGGCCATGAGCGGACCTTTATTAGACAAAGAAAAACCGCCTCGTGTGGCGGTTTGTTGTAGGTTAGCTATCGGCCATTAGCCGCCACCAGGAATGTGACGATATATTGAGTTTAATTGAATCAGCAGCGTATTCCAGATCAGGTAGTCATGCCCGTTACGACAGGACTCATTATGGCTCCTAACAAAACAATTCTGTCACTCCAATTTTTGCAGTTTCTGCTTAGCCAAAATCTTCTTGACGGTTTCCAATTCGGTACATCCGCACAACATCAAACTTATAGCCACTACAAACATGATTAACATGATAATCCCTATCCCACTCATTTCAGCCCTCCTCAAGGTAGCATTTACATATAATACAAATACGCTACTCTGTCTTTGACCTGAATCAATATATAAGCATAAAAATCCCTAGAGGAAGAGTGAGTGGTGGATAAACCAACATGATAGAACTGTCCGCTGCGTATATGGACTCCTCCTGTTAAGCAAGTAAGCTACGAGATCAAGTAATCTGACCCTTTGATAAATTTTATTACGGGAAAATATCGCTATATTCAAATAGTTCACAAAAACTACGCTGTGTTGAACTGGAAAAGAATATATTCACCCTGCACTTTTAACGCGATATCCCTCACAGCCAGCATCTTGACTTCTTTTTCTATTGCAGTCACAGTTTCGTTACAAAGAATACGTCCCTGATCACTTTAAAAGAAAATAAATCTGTAATGGAGGAGAAGAAATGAGCACGTCGCCAATGCAATACCTCGACAAAGCAATGAACCATCTTCACGACCTAGGCCTGATCTCCAGTGATGGAGATACCCATGAGGAACCAATAATTGCCCTGCTTAACCAGATCACTGAACTTGATGAGGCGAGGGTCACTGCGATTGCACGTACTCTGTCACAGGCCTCGTTATTCAATGACATTGTTCGCAAACAGGTCCAGGCAATGGTTATTGGTGAACGCTATGAAGAGATTACCAACGCGTTTAACAGTATTCGTGATGACGCTAAGACTATGGTTGATCAGATTGATGACGGCAAGCTGGATACCTTCGAACGTGTCAGCAATGTCTGGATGAAGGCGACGCGGGGTGACATTGCAAGTCGCTTCGATAAAATTAAAGAGACCTATCTTGATGTTACTGACTCCACCCAGGATCAGATTCAGCGTGAACAGAAGATTCTCGAAGCCTACCAGGATTTCCGCGGGGCACTAAAGGAATCCGAGATTCTTGCACTTGAAGTTCTGAAGACTGCGGAAAGCAAGCTTGCTACAGCAAAATCAGGCCTGCAGTCAGCTATGCAGACTGTTGAGGGCTTCGATGGTGAGGATATGGCGGAACGAGCGAAGCTGGAAATGGCGCGGGACGAGAAAGTACGGGCACTGCAGAATGAGGAGAAACGCTATCAGATCGCAAAAGATCTTTCTGATAATTTGACTATCAGCTATAACACTTCTGAAGTCGTTATGGCGCGGTTACTGCAGACCACCAATGCGAAAGAACGTGTTTATGCACAGGCGGTGAGTTTTTTCAGTACCAATGAGGTTGTGCTGACAGCCTTGACGGCCTCTTTCACAGGAATGTTCGGGCTGCATGAAGGCACGCAAACTATCGAAGCGATGAAGGAAGGCGTTAGTCAATCCCTTGAAGTCCTTGCTGATATCGGCGGCAAGGTTCAGGAAGCTGCAGTGAAAGCAGGTTACGGCCCGACGATACGTGCCGATGCAGTCAAACGACTTGTCGATTCAGTGGTCAACTGGCAGCTGAAGTCTCACGAGATCATCGAAGAAATGCGTGTTCAGAGCACGCAGAATGCCGCAGAGATTCGTGATGCTGTTGAAGATGGCAAACGCAAGCTGGCACGGCTGGCTGAGGAAGGTAAAGGGCTGGCACTCGATCTTCAGCAATGAGCGTAGACGGTAACACCACATCGACGACGGTTAAACAGCCGCTGGACGACATTATGCTGGCGATGGATGTTGTCGACACCCTGCGCCGTCGAGAGCGACTGGTTAAAAAAGAACTCGATGAGGAAGGTCGACATGAAGACCTGAAAGAACGCCTGCGCAAGATTTATGCAGCGCAGGGAATCGAGGTACCTGACCACGTAATTGATCAGGGTGTAGCCGCACTAAAAGAAGAACGATTCACCTATAAGCCCCCGCCGGATACATTCTCAAGCAGACTCGCAAGAGTCTATGTTAAACGCAATAAATGGGGCAAATGGCTACTCGGCGGCATTGCTGTTCCCGCTATCGCCGGGTTAATCAACTACTTCACAATTACATTACCCAATGCAGGATTACCGGATGAGCTGAAAAGCTTGCACAATGAAGTAGTGCAAATGGCTAAATCAGATAACGCCCGCCAGACTGCAGACAGCTACCTGGCCGCAGGTCAGTCTGCATTGGCTAGCGACAATACAGACCGGGCAAAAGCAACCGTGACAGAGCTGCAGTCCCTGCGCACCTCGTTACAACAGGAATACACGATACGTATCGTCAATCGCCAGGGAGTTAAAAGCGGTGTCTGGCGTATCCCTGATATCAATACATCAGCGAAGAATTATTATCTCATTGTTGAAGCCATCGACCCTTCCGGTAACACATTGAGTACAAACATTCTGAATGAAGAGACGGGCAAGAATAGTACCGTCGATATCTGGGGCCTGCGTGTTGATAAAAATGTGTTTGACCGCGTTGCCCGTGACAAACGTGACAACGGTATTATTGAGAATGACCGCATGGGGTATAAGGAACGCGGTTATTTAATCCCTAAATATGAAATGAAAACAAGCGGTGGAGCGATCACCACATGGTAAGGACTTTTCAGTGATAAGTGGCAGCCAGGTACTGGCCTCTATCGACCAGACTCTGAACAAGGCTCGAAGTAATGTCGATCATGTTGGCAATGAAATTGAAAGCATTAGCAGAAGATTGCAGGATCAGCAGAAATTACGTACTGAAGAATTCAGACAACTGGCCAGGCTGCGCCTCGGCACACTGGCAGACAACTCCCTTGTCCAACACATTGATGAGGTTGAAAAGCAGGCGATTGCCCTTCTCGGTCAACGTAAAAAAGCGCTTGATAAGTTGTCACTGAATATTGAGGATCTAGAGAAAACGCGACTGGAAATGGATATAACTCGACAGCAACAGCTGGAGATTCTCGAGGCCACCGCTGCGAAAGTCGATACCGCAGAAGCACAGACACAAAAAAGGCTCGATGCAGATAGCACCTATCAGCAACAGCGTAATCTGACGCAGGCAGCAGAACGTAAAACTCATCATGCAAATGAGAAAGCTGTTCGTAGTGACGAGGAACGCCAGCAAAAAAGCCTTTCCTATCAACAGGACGTACTATTCATGTACCTGTGGCAACGTCAGTACGGGCTTCCTGAATACCGGGCCAATATGTTAACCCGTTGGCTGGATGGCAAGATAGCAAAACTTATTGGCTATACAGATGCACGTGCCAACTATAGTCGCCTGAATGAAATTCCCGAGCGCCTGCAGCAACACGCTGCGTCTGTTGAAGCGGCGGCACTGTTGGAATTTGGAGCGCTTAAACAACTGGACACACTGGCACGCGAGGCAGATGGCATCCCTGCCCTGACACAGCGCATGACTGATGAACAAACCCGCCTGGACAGCATCGATGCATCCATCGAACAACGGGGTTCCGATCTACAGACGCTGACAGCAGCCAGAGAAAAATATGCAACCGGTGAAGATGAGTTCTCCACCAGGGCCGTTAATTACCTGGCCGCAGAGTATCAACGTGATGATCTAAAGGAACTACGCAGAGACGCTATGTCAACACCGTTTCCCGATGACGATCTGATTATCAGTCGTCTTATGGATAGAGAATCACAGCTGCAACAACTGGACTCTTCGATCAAGGACCTGCGTGACATCATCCATCAAAACCAGAAGCAATTGAACGAAATTGAATCACTACGCACTGACTTCAAGCGTAATAAGCTCGATCGCCCGGGCTCGCAGTTCACTGATAAAGCGATGATAGCCTTAATGCTCAATCAGTTGATCAACGGCATAATGGATCGAAAGCGTGTATGGACAGTACTTCAGGAGCAACAGTACTACAAGCCACAAAATTCTGACACCACCTTTGGCTCGGGTGGTTATGGTCGTGGGTCGGTGTGGAATGGCGGCCTCGATGATATCGCCCGTGAGATAGGTAGAGGTATCGGGCGAGGTGGATTTGGTGGCGGATTTGGTGGGCGCTCCGGTGGCGGCAGGAGCAGTGGCGGGGGTGGTTTCAGAACGGGTGGTGGCTTCTGATGTGATAAACATTTCCCGTGATCAGGACCTGAAACAGAGAAAATTTTTCTTCTATGCCGGTCACTAAAAAAACACCCTGTGTATGAATTGCCTGATAATCAACAAATCCTCGACCTCGACTATCAATCAAACAACGTCCTAATACTCTTTTTACCGGTAGCCTATCTCTCCTGCTTCGTGTTCGAGGAGGCATGGATTGAAGATGTTTAGAAGGCCTATCAATGGTGCCGGATTCAAACCTGCAGGCATGCCATATATTTTTGATTTGAAATTACTTTGATATAGAGATTATCATTTTTTTTAAGTATCTAATGGGTACCCTGATAGTTCAAAATCTATTCCAGGGTGTTCTCAAGTCAGCTGGAAAACCAACATTTCGGACCCCAATAGATTATCCGGAATACAGTGACTTTACGTAGCCTGACCCTTTAGCCTTCTCAACAATTCCTTCAGCGATGAAGCAAACAAATGAACCCTCCCCTTCGGCTTGTGCTTGTTCACACAAACCAGCCTGCAACGTTTTCTGCATTCTGACATCCATTCCTGCTTATAGCGATCATTGCCCATGAGGAAATCGATCTCCTCAACATTGTCGGTTTCGATCACATGCTGCATCAGGTAACTGGTGAGAATTGAGCCAGGTGAATAGCTCTTCCAGGCCTCGTCGTAGGCCAGCCTGAATATACTGGCCTTGCCATGTACTACAAACCAGAGCTGTGCAGCGACAGGCTGCCCTTCGATATAAAGGATGGCGAGCCTTAACCAGCCCGGTTCTGATAGTCTCCTGAGCAGACTTTCAATAAACCCTCCAAAGAGTTCTTGTCCTTTCCAGCTGGCCCTGTAGATTGCATTGTAGTCTGCTAATACCTGCTGCAGATTACCACCTGTAAATAGACGAATATCATAGCCATGTTCTCGCTCAAGCTTACGTTGCTTACGGGCCAGGGTATTCCGCACTCTGCCAGGGCGAGCAGCCATATAATCTTCAAATGACTGCCCTTGTAATCGATAAATCCAGTTAAAGAAGTGAAAGGAGCGATGACAGTAAAACCCGAACGATTCCATGGCCCGTTGCAAGCTTTGAATATTCCTGTCATTTTCAGCCACAGGCTCTAATCGTAAAGTTTTAAACGGCAATTCACTCAGCCCCTGTGCCAGGCAGGTGAGGATCTCCTGTTGGTTGTTCTCCGCAAGCAACAGGGTATAAAGTGAAGAGTAAATATTACTAAGGGAACTCCAGCTCTCGTTAGTGCGCTTCATGAGAGGCAGGATTGCCAGCACGCAGTCCCCTTCTACTACACAGGCCAGCAACATAACCTGATTATCATTCAGCGCATTATTAGCCAGGTTCTCAATCCATAGCCGCGAAAAGAAAATACTCTCTTTCTCGCCTTTTGCAAAAAGTGCATTGGCACTCTCAGGCAGCTGACCCCAATCGGCATAACATACAAACTCCATCAGGCAGCCAGTACTTCATTGGTGGAACTATGATTTCTTACAAACACAATTAATATTTTTTATTACTTCTTCTTTTGGCTAATACGGAAACGCTTATTGCAACTTATGTGACCTATTAGTTGGCGTAAGCGGATCCAGTGGAGTGTTAGTATGAATGGCACGTCTCTTAGGGTTCCGAGTTTACGCCATTGATCGTATGTAATGAACATCCGCATTGGCACTCGTTAGCGGACCTTCACCCTGCATTCACCATTTTCACTCATGGACATCTGCTATCGGCCAGTAGACTCCATCCTTTATAATTTAAATAATCAATACCAGAATCAGGTTAAACACCACAGTGGGCAACCGTTTCAATAATTTCGCCTCCCTGGTTTAGAATAGCTGACACACCCTTTATCTGCACATCAGGCATTGTCGGAAGTGAGATTGGCTTTGTGAGTGTTGAATATACTTGCACCGTTGGTGTTCGGTCTGTCAGAGTGTAGATATACTCGACACGTTCAGGTTTAATGTTTGACTTGTCTATACTCATATCGAAAACTATCAGTTCACCATTTTCGACTGCTTCAAGAAATATTCTAACAACACGTCTAGCATCAATTTGTGGGTACGGAATTCTATCAGTCCCTGGCTGTTCCTTTAATCTTGATTCAACTCCCTGATTTGAAAGTGGCTGACAGTCTTTGGTGAGTATATGCGCCGACGAGGTTGAAGACACAAGAAAACAGATAAACAGAATTATGGAAGATTTAAACATATAATTGCCTCTTCAGTGCTAACAGCAGTATTTGCTTATTAAGTTTACGTGTCAGCGTTATCAGCGTCACTATATTCAGGATTTAAATGACTGCTTTGGATTGTTATCGGACGTCTTCACTACCTGGGAGAATCCCACAAAAAAAACTACCCGAAGGTGGCTCTTAGTGTCTGCAATTGATCAGAAACGGAGGTTCCCCGTTATTGAACTGTTATGATTCGACCGACTCATCAGCGAAACAATCGGGGACAGACCGCGATTGTTTTCAGTCTTCTGTTGAATCCCAATAAACTTATAATGTAGTCAATCCCCTATTTCATTCATCAATGGCCGCCTATAAACCTAGGGAACCTCTGATTAATTACACCATGCCTCTGGCTTACAGGTTGATTCACAATCAAGACGAAACTTTGAAAGCATGCCTGGGCCTGGTGAAAAGTGACAACGCAGAGTGTGAATCAACCTGTAAGCCCCGTAGGGCAAGTTCTGAAACGGCACAGCTACGGCATTGTGCTTCTTGCAAAGGACATGGCCATTCACTGCGAAGCACGCTTTGTCGCTGGCCGTTTCAGGACTTGCAGAGGTATGGTGTAATTAATCAGAGGTTCCTTAA
>JASJFV010000195.1:0-3097 GCA_033791885.1 Gammaproteobacteria bacterium
TCCAATTGCCCCTTCTGAATGCCAGAATTCATTCCAGTCAATAAAGAAGTCCTTATATTTTGAATCATCCCCATGTTCTAACAGGTCCAGAAATTGTGGTGACCCTACAGAAAGATGATTAAGCACTAGGTCAAACATGAACATGATATTTAATTCATGGAGTGCTTGAAGGTCATCATTGGTAACAAGCTCCTCATTGAGATCGTAATCAATAACTGAAAAGCCGCGATCCAGGTCACTATTGAAAATGGTAGGCAGGATATAAAACAAAGAAAAAACGTTTTTGAATTCAGGCTTCATTAGCATGCTAACAATATCAGACAGTTTGTGGCCGATACTGTCAGGGTAGGCGTTGAACATCACACCGTTTGGCAATACTCTCTTTCCTGGTAAATTTTCTCTTATCATGACACCTTCTTTTATTTTGCTGTTTTCTGAAATATTATTACCAAGCTCATCAGTAATGCATTTCAAGCACGATAACTATTAGAGTTATTGCTATTCGGGTACCGTGCAGGCATGAAAGAAATCATAATGTTCTATTGCTTCCAGAATACCAAGAGCATGATTCTGTCCGGCGAAATATATCCTTTCCTGATCGACCAATTGTGAAAGCTCTTCATCATGCCTGTTACCAACAACTACCGCCAGGGTATTGCCTCGCATCATATCTTCATCAGCTCCAGACCCACCTGCGACAAGAATTTGTTCTAGCGGAATATCAAGACGTTGTGAAACATAGCGTAATGCCTGACCCTTGGAAGCACGTGAAGGAATAATATCTAAAAACTGGCCAAAGGACAGTATCACATTCGCAGTGATTTCATGCTGGCGAAGGTGACTGACAATATCTTCAATAGCTGGCGCGATTTCCGGATCATAATAATAAGAAAGCTTAAACGACGTCTGTTCTCCTTTTGGCTGCGGCTTCAATCCAGCTAGCTTACCCAGTAAACGTCGTATCCGCTGACCACTCCAGTCGTAATCGATATGATCGGCCCAGTAATCATCTTCCGTTAGACTCTGACCGTAATGTATGCGTGTTCCCAGGCTGCTGATCAGGAGGTCAGGTGTTGGTATGCGGTGTTTTTTTATCAATGCCAATGCTGAATCGATACGACGGCCTGTAGTTATACCGAATGTGACGCATTTTCGGTTCTCTTTAATTACCTCAGTGAAACTTTTTAACGCTGCTGAATTTCCTATAAGGTTTTGATCAAGATCACTGAAAATAGCACGATCACGATAACGTACTGCCCGAGTGGGGCGTTCGCTCGGTATTGGTATATATTTACCCGGCAACGCCTCAACCTCTTCAAAATAAGTCTTTACGTGCGCTTGCCATGAATAATGTTTTTTCACTCCCTTAATGCCATTCCTTGCTGCCTGTGACCAGGTACTGTTGTTATTCAATAATTTAAGCAGGGCTTCGGTCATTGCGGTCTTGTCTAATGGATCAATCAGGACACCATTTTTACAATTGTTTATGATGTCGACTGGACCACCATTCTCTGTTGCAACAATGGGCAGGCCACTGGCAGCAGCTTCCAGAAGTGTCAGTCCAAAAGGTTCTGTCAAAGCTGGATTTACAAAAACACCGCCGGAGGATGCAGCTAGACGATAGATTGCAGGAACTTCATCAGAACGATGAGCCTTGGGTAGAGCAACTTTTCCGTAAAGATTGTAACTGTCTATGAGCAGCAGGATATTTGTTAAAACAGACTGGGCGCCGCTTTCCATATCGCGTATATCGTCTCGATTACCAACGACAATCAGCAAATTCGCAATCTGTTGCAACGCTTCTGACTCTCCAAAGGCCTCAATCAGTGTAATGATGTTTTTTCTCTCATCAGGTCTCGACAGGGCAAGGATAAGCGGCTTATCAGTAGCTGTTAAAAATGGCGGCAACTGGGATGCAAAAGATGTTCCTTCTGATCCTTGTGGCGGATGGAACAAAGTCAGGTCAGTACCTGGCGGTACAACGGCCATGCGCTGAGGGTCATAGTAGTTATAGAGACCATACTGCGCTTCAATTTCATTTTGTGTACTGGTAATCACCAGGTCGGCATTCGCCAGGATCTCCTCCTCTGCATCAATACGCCTTTCTATGTTGTATGTTTGTTCAATTTCATCACGCGTGAGCCCCCTGGCCAGCAGACGCTTTCTTTTATCCCGCCCGAGTGAATGGCCTGTATGAATAAGTGGAGTTCCCAGAAGATTGGCAAGTCGCACACCGACATATCCTGCATCAGCATAATGGCTATGTACCAAGTCTGGCATATGTGTCTGTTCGTTGAACCAGTTGGTTAGATTGTCCATGAAGCTATCGAGATGGTCCCATAGTTGTTCTTTGGGAATGTACTCTTCAGGGCCTGCATCGATACGAACGATCCTGATTTTGTCTGAGAGTGTTTCAATAGGGACTGCGTAGTCATTACTGACTGTCGGATCGACAATCCGACGAGTGATCAGATCTACCTGCTCGACATCATCACGTTCAGCAAGTGCCTTTGCAAGATCGACGACGTATTTAGTCTGTCCACCTGTATCGGAATCACGACCTAGTTCAAGATCAAAACCCCGAATCAGCCCATGAACACTGATAAGTACCGGATATTTACAATTAATATTTTTCCACATTAATAGTCACAATCTTTTTCTACTGGAAATTACTACTCCGCTTTATACCAAGTATACATCCACCTTTATTTAAGATATCTGGTCACATCTATATTTTTTCTGATAACAATGTGTGATGGAGATATGCAGTTGACTATAACAAATTGAGCCATATATTTATGCCTTAATTATTCATTTGAGTATTCACGAATCAGGGCAGGGTAGTGGTGGGAAACTGGTATTCATTGTTAACTCTAAAATCACAGCTGTCCCACAATAGTTTTCAAGTACTCTGATAATCCTCTAGCCAGCCTCCTCGCAGTCAGTGGTTAAACTGACTGCTCACATAAAGATGAGGAGACTGGTATGTCACATTACTGCGGGTCGATCATCTGGGAGACCAAGAATACCAAGGCATGGAACAGCGCCTGGATTGACAAGCTGAAAGATGATCAGCGCTCGATCGGGGCTAACCTGG
>JASJFV010000196.1:0-8383 GCA_033791885.1 Gammaproteobacteria bacterium
CACTGCAAATTTTGCATCATGCCTGGTAATAACGTTGGCATTATCAATCAGATCTGCCAGTTTAATTGTTTTCGAACGCTCGCTGGCCGCCGCTATATGCTGCCTGTCAAGCAGCTTTCTTAGCTGGCGATTACCATCGCCGGGCATACTAATATCAGTTAGGTTTTCTACAAGTTCTGCAACATCCTTGCCAAATTCTTTTTCAACATCGTAAAGTGTCGCGGGAGTGTCTTCAACAACATCATGCAGCCAGGCGGCGGCAATCATTTCCTCATCATCTGTCACTGAGGCAACAATGCCTGCGACTGAAGAAAGGTGGACGGCGTAAGGTTGATTGTTATATTTGCGCAGATGATTGATGCGCTTGTGAGCGGTGGTAGCGAATTGCTTTGCCTTTTCTACCAGGTCCATATATTGATAAAACCGATTATATTCTGTTTAGCCCACGCTGAAGATCCCGCTTGAGGTCTTCAACATCTTCCAGGCCAATAGAGAGTCTTAGCAGATTTTCAGTGACTCCCATCTCTTCACGATCTTCTACAGACAGGCGGCCATGTGTAGTCGTCGCGGGATGACATATAGTTGATTTCGCATCACCGAGGTTCGCTGTGATTGAAAACAGTTCTGTACTGTCTATCACGGACCAGGCCTCATCGCGCCCGCCTTTAACTAGAAAAGCAATAATACCTGCCGACTCGCACTGTTGACGCTGAGCGAGCTCATGCTGCGGGTGGGATGGCAGGTCCGGGTAATATACACGTTCAACAGTTGGCTGAGTCTCAAGCCATTCTGCCAGCTCGAGCGCGAAGCGGCTGTGTGCCTGCATCCTGATTGACAATGTCTCCAGCCCTTTTAACTGCACCCATGCATTAAATGGACTTAAAGAGGGACCAGCGCTACGCAGAAAACTAAAAACGTCTTCTCCAACATTCTTCGTATCACCAACAACTGCCCCACCCATCGTCCTTCCCTGGCCATCGATATATTTTGTTGAAGAATGGACAACGATATCTGCGCCGAGGCTCAAAGGTTGCTGCAGGACAGGTGTGCAAAAAGTATTATCGACAACAAGTAAGGCAGCATTATCATGTGCAATCTTTGCCACGGCGCTGATATCAGCAATGCTGCATAGAGGATTGGAAGGTGTTTCAAGAAACAGCATTTTTGTTGTGGCCTGTATCGCATCTTCCCATTGAGCCAGGTCAGTTGAATCCACATAGGTAAAGCTGAGACCGAATTTCGTCAGTATTTTGTTGAATAGCATGATTGTGGAACCAAACAAATCACGTCCTGCAACTATATGATCGCCGGCTTTCAGTAGTCCCATGCAGACCGCCAGTATCGCGCTCATACCCGTTGCTGTAGCAACGCAGCAATCCGCTCCTTCCATCGTAGCAAGACGTTTTTCAAAGGTGCGTACAGTCGGGTTGGTGAAACGTGAATAAATATTACCTGCTTCTTCACCGGAAAAACGCGCCGCAGCTTCAGCTGCACTTTTGAATACGAAACTGGATGTCAGAAAGATAGGTTCAGCGTGTTCTCCTTCATCGGTTCGTACCTGCCCGGCACGCACCGCATTGGTTGCCAGTCCATACTTTGAAATATTTTCATCGTCCTTATCTGCCATTTCAATCAGTGAAGCTTAGCTCTGTCTGGCTGACATTATTTACCTTGGTACGAGCTCTATCATTGCGTAACTCATTAATCATCTCAAGATAGTTATCGTCTATATCACCGGTGATGTATTCGCCATTGAAACATGATGTATCAAACTGTGTGATCGCCTTGTTGCCCTTATGTGCAGCCTTGACCAAATCTTCCAGGTCAAGGTAGATCAATTTATCCGCACCAATCTCATCACATATCTGTTGCGCATTACGGTTATGTGCGACAAGTTCAGAAGGTGATGGCATGTCGATACCATAAACATTAGGGTATCTCACGGGCGGCGCTGCTGAGGCAAAATAGACACGTTTGGCGCCGGCATCTCGCGCCATCTTGATAATCTGGCTGGAAGTCGTTCCTCGCACTATCGAATCATCAACCAGCAGTACATTCTTACCTTTAAATTCAAGATCTATCGGATTGAGCTTTCTTCTCACTGAACGCCGGCGTTCTTCCTGACCAGGCATGATAAAAGTTCTGCCTATGTATCGATTCTTGATAAAGCCTTCCCTGTAGGTAACCTTTAGCTGTTTGGCTAGTTGAAGTGCTGACGTTCTGCTGGTGTCCGGGATAGGTATAACCACATCTATTTTAATATCCTTCCACTCGCGCTTGATCTTCTTTCCCAGGTAGACACCGGTGCGAAGTCGCGTCTTGTGTACAGAAATACCGTCGATAAGCGAGTCCGGACGTGACATATAGACGTATTCGAAAATACACGGTGAAGTTTGCGTTTTTGCAGCACACTGCTGGCTATGAACATTACCCTGCATATCAATAAAAATAGCTTCGCCTGGTGCGACGTCACGAACAACCTCAAATCCCAGCACATCCAGTGCAACACTTTCAGAAGCGACCATATGTTCAGGCCCTTTCTCAGTATCACGACAGCCGTAAATCAGCGGACGAATTCCAAACGGATCACGAAATGCCAGTATTCCCTGGCCGACAATCAATGCCACTACGGCATAGGCACCTTTAACACGTTTGTGAACTGCGGCTACAGCCTTGAAAATATCCTGCGGGCCAGGGTGATGATTAGCGGCTCGATGTAATTCATGTGCAAATATATTGAGCAGAACTTCTGAGTCAGAATTTGTATTGAGATGTCTCAGATCATCCCGAAACAACTCTTTCTGCAACTCCAGCGCATTTGTCAGGTTGCCGTTATGCCCCAGCGCCACACCAAAAGGAGAGTTGACATAAAACGGCTGCGCTTCTGAACGTGAATCGCAGCCCGCAGTAGGATAGCGTACATGTCCTATACCCATATTGCCTTCTAATCCGAGCATATGGCGTGTATGAAAAACATCCCGCACCAGGCCGTTATCTTTTCTCATACAAAGACGGTAGCCATCACTGGTTACTATTCCTGCAGCATCCTGGCCACGGTGCTGCAAAACAGTCAACCCGTCATATAATGGTTGATTGGCGTTATCCTGCGAAAAGATTCCAACTATACCGCACATTCCAGATCTACCTCGCCGGCATGGTACATGAATGAAGAATACCCATTGTTTATAACAGGAGGCATATCATACCTTCTGTCCGAAAAATCGTGAAACTTCTGCTGGCATTGTTGCCATGCCATAAGCAGCAAGGAGAAGGAAATAGTCTTTCAACATAGACCCCTGCCACCAGCTCTCATTGGCGAACTGTGTTGACTGAATTAATATTGCCAATACTGCAATTATGATAGCACCGCGCAACAATCCAAAGACCATGCCAAGCGTGCGATCCATTCCTTTCAATGCAGATTTGTTCATTATCTTGCTAATAAAATATGAAAGCAGTGCAAACAGCACAAGAGATAAAAGGAATATAGAAATAAATGACGCCGCCTTGCGGACATCGGGTGATTGAATAATTGAATCAAAAACAGGGGCAAATACGTTTGCAAACCGCCATGCAAGCCACGCCGAGACACCCCAGCCAATGAGAGACATCACTTCCCGAACAAAGCCGCGAAAAACGCCGACAAGCCCAGAAACAGTGATGATCGCAATGATCACAATATCGAGAATATTTAACAAAATGCCCGCGACTAGCCAGTAAGATTAATTTTTGACAACCATACCACGCTGCCGCGTTTTATGTTGCAACCTGTCCTGCATTTTTTCAGCAGATGGGCGATCTTTAAACGGCCCTAACCAGACTTTTGTCACCGTACCCTTACTGGTTTTAAGCTTACTGGTTTTTGCATAAAAGCCTTTCTTCTTTAGTTCGGCAACCTTTTTAGATGCATTGGCTGACTGGGAAAACACGCCAACCTGAAGTATCCATGCACCGCTCGCTGCCGCAGATGACGATTTTTTTGCCGTGGTTGTTTTCGTTGTTGTGGCTTTCGAAGGTGATGTTTTTGCTGCAGGCGCTTTTAATGATTTCTTTGTATCAGATGCTTCGCCAGTTTTTTTGTCTGACGACTCTGCTTTAGTCGCAGATGATTTATTTCCTGCTGCAGGAGTCATCGGCCTGAACAATGCAGAAGTTTCCTCAACTTCCTCCTTACTCTCGTCTTTACTTGTTTGTTTGCTTTTCCCTGTAGCTATTTCAGATTTTTTAGCCGACGATGAAGTCGTGTTAGCTTCATTATCTTCCTTCGAACTGGACGTTATTTTCTGTCCTTCATTCTCCCCACTGGATTCTTCCCGGGTGGCTGAAGAGATACGTGAGACGAAGACTTTCTTGCTTCCTATTGTGACTTCCATCACCGCCGGTTCAGCTTCGGGTGGCTCTGCATCCTGCTCCTTGCTTAGCAGCATGGGCAACAGGATGATGGCCAACAATATCAAGACAACAGCACCCGTTAATCGGTGTCGCGGATCATATTCCTGAAAATTGTTTTTTACAGTAGCAGACATAGTGCGTCAGATATTTAGGATTTGCTCAGAGGTTGATAAAAAAGTGAGTATAGTTGAAAAAAATATAAAATGGCTGGACGTCATTTGTTTAATTTCAGGCTGTCAAGTATAACACCTACAGTGTGAAAAGAGCCAAAAACTACAACTCTGTCACAATCTCCAGCCTGATTTAACGCATGTTCCCATGCTCTCTCTACAGTGGTAAATGCCCGGCTATCGCTGACAGAGCTCAATTTCTGCAGACTGGTTTGCAGATGCTGCGCTTTTTCCCCTCGGCTGACGGAGAGCCCGGCAAAATACCAGTGATCGATAGACGGCAGAATCTGCCTCAGTGATTCACATATATCTTTATCTTTCAACATAGCCACGACGGCATGGGTTTTCCCCGTGACGGGATGTTGTTGCAGGTTTTCTGACAGCAGGGCTATGGAATCAGGGTTATGCGAAACATCAAGAATGATCTGCGGTGGTCCGTCAATAACCTGGAATCTGCCTGGCAAAGCTATCTCAGGAAGCACAGTGCGAATAAGCTGGTCTGAAACCGGCAACTGGCTCTGCAGCGCGGCCATACACATCAGTACCCCTGCGAGATTATTGAATTGTGAAACCCCATGCAGTCCCGAACGCGGCAGATCTGGCAACTTTTTCTGCTTCGATTCCCACCACCAGCCATTATGCTGCTGACCATAACTATAATCGTGGTTGAGTAAATAAACTTTTGTGGCTTTCTCCCTGGCAATATTTATCAGGCTTTGTGGGGGCTCCGGATCTGCAATGACGGCAATTTTTCCACTATGAATGATGCCGGCCTTTTCAATCGCTATGGATTCTCTGTCATTACCCAGCCAGTCTGTATGGTCGATGCCTATACTGGTAATCAACGCGAGATCTGCAGCAAAAAGATTAGTTGCATCGAGTCGCCCACCGAGTCCAACTTCGAGTAAAACAATGTCCAACGCTGACTGGTTGAAAATTATGCAGGCAGCGAGTGTGGCAAATTCAAAATATGTCAGAGGAATGTCACCGCGTGCTGAATCAATTCTACTGAATGCAGCACAGATCGCATCATCGGAGGCAAAGGCAGTATTTACACGGATTCTCTCATTGAAAACAGTCAGGTGCGGTGAGGTATAGCAGCCTGTGCGGTATCCGGCTGCGGTATAGAATTTTTCTAACGCCGTAATGCTTGAACCTTTTCCATTGGTTCCTGCAACAGTAATCAGCGGACAGCTAAAAGGAGTGAGATCGAGCCTGAGGGCAACCTTCTGCGACCTGGCCAGCCCCAGTTCAATCTCATTGCTATGTTGTGTGGATATAAAATCAAGCCAGTAGGCAAGGTCTCCGCGGATCTCGAGCTTCAGCTTATGAACTCCATCAGGAAACTGCGGCTTTTTTACCCGTCAGCATGGCTAGAGTTGAGGCAAGCACCTCACGTAAATCACGCCGATCAGCGATCATATCAATGGCACCTGTCTCGATAAGAAATTCAGAGCGTTGAAATCCTTCTGGTAAAGTTTCCCTAACGGTTTGCTCAATGACACGGGGGCCGGCAAAACCTATCAAAGCTTTTGGCTCAGCAACGATTACATCACCCAACATAGCAAGGCTGGCTGAAACACCGCCCATAGTCGGATCAGTCAGTACAGAAATATAAGGCACACCCAGTTCAGACATTCGTCTCAGCACAGCGCTGGTTTTAGCCATTTGCATCAGTGAAAACAGGGCTTCCTGCATTCGTGCACCGCCACTGGCTGAAATACAGACGAGGGGAATGTTTTGTTCCATACAAATATCTGCAGCGCGGAGAAATTTTTCACCGACGACGGTTCCCATAGATCCGCCCATGAATCCGAATTCAAAAGCTGCAGCAACGACGGGGGCACCTTTAAGTTCACCCTTGATTACTACCAGTGCATCAGGTTCATTGGTTTGTTTTTGTGCTTCAGCGAGCCTATCCCGATATTTTTTTAAATCCTTGAACTTTAATGGATCGGTTGCCTTAAGTGATAAAGCGATTTCTTCCCGTGGTGATTCGTCGAGAAGAATATCCAGGCGGCGCCTGGCCCCAATGCGCAGGTGATGGCTGCATTTTGGGCAGACATCAAGATTACGTTCCAGTTCGGCTCGGTATAATACAGCGCTACAAGCCGGACATTTTTTCCATAACCCTTCCGGAATATCCTTTTTCCCAAAGCCACCGCTAGTTTTAATTTTCGGTGGCAACAGCATTTCAAACCAGCTCATGAGTTCTATCCTTATATTTGCAACATCTGCCTATTATGCCTGACGATTATTCTTAATGACTACTTGTATCGAGTGCTTCGCGAACACCACGTAGAAAATCGCTGACAGCATTGATAATGATTTGCTTGTCGCCATTATAGTTTTCCATCATCCTGACTATAGCACTGCCAATTATAACAGCGTCTGCATTTGCACCTATCTTCACTGCAGTTTCAGGACTATTTATGCCAAACCCTACGCCTACTGGCAAGTGGGTATGCTGACGAATCTCATTGATGCTTTGCCTGATTTCGTCATAATCCAGCTCTGCCGCCCCAGTAACACCACGAATCGAAACATAATAAACGAAACCTCTGGCCTCCAGTGATACGATCTCCATCCGTTGTGGCGTTGAAGTTGGTGCCAGCAAATAAACCGGGTCAATATCTCTCTGATAAAGTAACTCGTTGAATTCACTTGCCTCCTCAGGTGGAAGATCAACAAGCAGCAGCCCATCCACGCCAGCCTGCTGAGCTGCTTCTGCAAATGCTTCATAACCCATAGCTTCAACCGGATTAAGGTAGCCCATGAATAATACCGGTGTCGTCAAATCCTGCTGGCGGAATTGTTTCACCATCTCGAGCACATCATGCAAACTTGTGTCATGCAATAGTGCACGCTGGTTGGCTTTCTGAATTACCGGCCCATCTGCCATCGGATCCGAAAATGGAATTCCGAGCTCAATCAAGTCAGCTCCTGCATCAACCATTGCGTGCATTAGCGGAACAGTGATGTCAGTAACCGGATCGCCAGCAGTAATAAAAGGAATAAGGCCTTTACGTCCGCTGTTTCTCAGTAATTCAAAACGCGTTTCAATTCGTGACATCAGAGCTCTACCCCATCAATTTTTGCAATCGTCTGAATGTCCTTATCGCCGCGGCCGGACAAATTGACAACCATAATCCCGTCCGGTCCAATTATTGGCGCAAGCTTGCGGGCATAAGCAATCGCATGGCTGGATTCCAGAGCAGGAATAATCCCTTCCTTCAGCGTAATGTCATAAAATCCCTTCATCGCCTCACTATCAGTTACAGCGACATAGTTGGCGCGACCGGAGTCTTTCAGCCAGGCATGCTCGGGCCCTACCCCCGGATAATCAAGGCCTGCGCTGATAGAATGTGTTTCTGTAATCTGGCCGTTGGCATCTTCCATTAAGTAGGTTCTGTTGCCATGCAATACTCCGACCCTGCCTTTACACAATGGTGCAGCATGATGACCTGTCTCCAGCCCATCTCCTGCGGCTTCGACACCGTACATATCGACGTTGTTATCATCAATAAATGGGTGGAAAAGACCAATCGCATTTGATCCGCCACCAACGCATGCTACCAGTGCGTCTGGCAGACGACCGGCCTGCTCAAGGATCTGCTCACGCGCTTCCCTGCCAATAATTGACTGAAAATCACGCACCATTGCCGGATACGGATGAGGACCAGCAACAGTACCGATGATATAAAAGGTATTCTCTACGTTGGTCACCCAGTCACGCATTGCCTCGTTGAGTGCGTCTTTTAATGTGCGTGATCCAGATTCGCCTGCCACCACGCTAGCACCTAGTAGCTTCATTCTGTAGA
>JASJFV010000197.1:0-15478 GCA_033791885.1 Gammaproteobacteria bacterium
AGTTACATAATGCAATCAATGAGAAATTTAACAAAGCCGGCATCGTCATTGCCTTCCCGCAACGGGATGTGCATCTCGACACAACAAAGCCGCTGGAGATACGTATAAATAAAAATGTAAAAGGCGATGAAGGATAGACAGTAATTTGCATGAACATAATGCAGTCAGAACCCCGCAAGATTAGCCTGTCGCTTTGTCTGGTGATTACTGCCGAGGGGCAACTGAATTAATCGACCTGTTCTCTGGTGCGCTGATTGTTGGCGGTGAGTATGGATACGCCGGGTAAGCTGATGGAGGATACTGCTGGAAATACGGTAATGGCGGAGGCACTGGCGGATATCGGTATTGTCGATGCTCACCTGACATCCGGTTAAACCAGCCTGGCGGCCCGCCAATCGGACAGAATGGAATTTCCGGAAATGCAATCGCGCTCGTAGAACAGAGCATGAGAAGAAATATAAGTAGTCGTTGATACCTCATATCACCATCATAGGTGATTCCGCAGCATACTTCACACGTTTATATCGTAAAGACAGTTCTCTAAAGGTTCAACTATCGGAGGACGATAGGCTAATTTATGATCAACAGCGAGTAGTCTTTTTTCATCACTTTTTAACCGATTTCCTACAGTAAGACCACACATAAATTTGTGCCTTAAAGCCTGCGATGGATTAAAAAATAGTGATAAACGGGAAGACTTTTTTTCCCAACTGGTGTTTAATTGTGCACTGCACTATAAATATATCTAATTTAGGTATACCAATATAAGGAGTCTGTAATATGCCCGATAATGCCAAATTGACGTACAAAGGACGCGAATACGAGCTACCCATCGTTGAAGGAACCGAAAAAGAGCGCGCCATTGACATCGCCAGTCTGCGCAGTGAAACAGGGCTGATTACCCTCGACCCGGGTTTCGGCAATACCGGGAGCTGCGAGAGCGCCATCACTTTTATTGATGGAGAGAAGGGAATACTGCGATACCGCGGAATACCGCTGGAAGATTTCGAAAAAGGCCCAAATTTTGTCGAAGTCGCCTGGCTGCTAATCTTTGGACGCTTGCCCAACAGCAGTGAATACACCACGTTCAGTCAGGAACTGACGGAGCATTCAAATATCGACGAGGACATGAAGCACCACTTTACAGGTTTTCCCCGCAGCGCCCCGCCGATGGCCGTACTGTCAGCAATGATCACGACACTTTCCTGTTTCTATCCGGAGATCAGCGAGCTTGATGATAATGAACATTTTGAGCAATCAGTCGCACGCCTGTTAAGCAAGATCCGCACACTGGCCGCCTACACCTACCGCATGTCACTCGGCCTGCCCTATATCTATCCTGATCCATCCCGTCCCTATGTAAGCAATTTTCTGCACATGATGTTCTCGCAACCTTACAAACAGTACCAGTGCGATGAAGATATACGCCGGGCACTCAACCTGATATTCATTCTACATGCCGACCATGAACAGAACTGCAGCACTTCGACAGTCCGCATGGTCGGTTCGAGTCACGCCAACCTGTTTGCTTCCTGCGCAGCAGGCGTGCTTGCGCTATGGGGCCCTTTACACGGCGGTGCCAATGTTAAGGTCATTGAAATGCTGGAGGAAATACATAAAGGTAACATGACGGCAGACGAGTACCTGCAAGCAGCCAAGGACAAGTCAAATAACGTCAAGCTTATGGGATTTGGCCACCGGGTATACAAAAATTTCGACCCTCGTGCGACCATGCTGCGTCGTGTCAGTGAATCACTGTTGCCGAAACTGGGTGTCAATGACCCTCTGCTTGATATTGCGCGCCGGCTGGAAGATATTGCCCTGAACGACCCCTATTTCGTTGAACGTAACCTTTACCCAAATGTCGATTTCTATAGCGGCATTATTCTGCGCGCGATTGGTATTCCGACAAATATGTTTACCGTGATTTTCGCTATTGGCCGCCTACCCGGCTGGATTGCGCACTGGAAAGAGCAACAGGATAATCCATCAACACGCATTGCACGACCCAGACAGATCTATGTTGGCAACACCTTGCCAGAACAAGCAATTTCGCTTTAACGGTGAAGCGAGATTAATTTCAGGCTGACATCAGGATAATACGAAAGTCAGGGAAGCGATAGGTCAACTACCTGATTGCTGCCTGGAATTAATCAGACTTTTGTTTGCAACTCAGAACCTGGGAACGCTCAGGTTCATCAGGTAGAATCTCCTGAACAGGCGGGTGTCGTATAATGGCATTACCTCAGCTTCCCAAGCTGAAGACGTGGGTTCGATTCCCATCACCCGCTCCACTTATGACCAGACAACTGAAGTAACGCTATATTTTCAGATAAAAAAGTTCGGTCTGGCTGTTCTGATTTCGACCGCATATATCTTTATATTGTTAAATACAGCTCACTACTTTAATGAACATGACCATGGTCGACTTCTTCTTCCGATGCTTCTCGAATACTTACAATTTCAACATCAAAATTCAGAACAACTCCTGCCAGCGGATGGTTGGCATCGATGGTGACCTCATCACCATTTACTTCCGTCACTATGATATGCTCGACTGATCCTTCCTGCGTCTGCGCTTCAAATGACATACCTACTTCGACAGATTCAACGCCCTGAAAAGCCGCTTTATCAACAGTCTGCACCAATTCAGGAATCACTTCCCCGTAACCTTCAGCAGGTTCAACTGTCACCTGCTGAGTATCGCCTTCCACTTTACCCACAAGCGCCTTTTCCAGTCCCGGTATGATATTTCCGGCACCATGCAAATATGTCAGTGGATCAGAACCTTCTGAGCTATCCAGGACATTCCCCTCACTATCAGTCAGCGTATAATGCATGCTAACAACTAATTTATCACCAATTAACAAAGACATAGCTACTCCTTATTTCAAATAAGACATTCAAATTATGGTATATAAAAGCTTAAATTTCGCGTATTTAGCCCTAAATGATTCCCTCAGGATTAGCCACTGACAAAATTTGAACGACATTATACGGATAAAATTTGACTAAAACTCTATTGAATTTGCTTTCGAGGCGGCACCTGGGTAACTAAGCACATCTTTGAATGTGAATATCTGTCCAGATATTCTTGTAATATAGCCTGTTCATGACCTTGCCTGAGTCTATAGTTTCCATATACTCTAAGCCCCCCAGAGAACCTCAATAAATCCTATATATGAAACTCACTTACTCGACCATACTGATTCTATTAACTTCCGCACTTGTGTTGCCATCTGTTGCCCATGCTGGCGCTGAAAGTGGTGCATATCTTGGTGCAGGCATTGGCAATTCAAATATCAAAGGTGACGTTGGAGAAGAATCTTTTGACGTCGACACTAACGGCTACAAACTGATCCTTGGATATAATTTTGGCATAGTGCCGCTTGTGGACCTGGCAATTGAAGGTTCTTATGTAGATATGGGTGAAGAACAAGTTGGTGATCTTACCTTTTCCCAGTCATCATTCAATGGCTTTGGGCTGCTTGGCTTAAGTTTTGGTCCGGTAGGTCTGTTTGCCAAAGCGGGTGTTGCTGCCTGGGATGCAGAAAGCAGCATCGGAAACTTGAAGACAACTGTATCTGGCACTGATCCCGTTTATGGAATAGGCGCACGCCTGCAAATTTTCAAAGTAAGCGGTAGAATCGAATTTGAGTATTATGATCAAAGTGATTTTGATGATGTATACATGTCATCTATCAGCCTGCTCTACACTTTCTAGAAGCAACCTTTATTCAGAACACTCACCATCTCAGACTGATAGTCGCAGGCAAACATAGCGATGAACCTGGCATCCTCTAAATTAAGAAAGGCATATGTGATATTTCTTGCCTGTTCTTTACTGTTAATTCCCCATGCCTCATTTGCAGCAGAAATGTTGCACATGGAATTGTGGGAAGAAGATAACCAGTACCATTTACGCTCAGCAAGTATCATAAATGCACCTGCTGAACTCATCATTCATACCCTACTTGACTACAATAACTTCTACCGACTGTCAGGCGGCATCAAGGAAACCCGTTATCTCGATCCAGATCCAGACGGAGTCCCTGTTGCATTAACAGTGGTAGAAAGCTGCGTATTATTTTTTTGCAGGCAGGTAAAAAAGACCGAACGCGTTCTGCTCCCATCTGCTAATGAGATAGTGCTAGAAGCAGATCCTGCACGCAGTGATTTCAAATTCATGCATAGCCGCTGGCTTGTTAAAAGACAGGGATCATCAACCATCCTCAGCTACGATATGGATATGCAGGCAGACTTCTGGATTCCGCCGCTGATTGGTTCATGGGCTATTAAACGAAAACTGTTTAACTCAGCAATGACCATGGCACATCGCATGGAAATGATGGCGGTATCCGGTACACCTTTGAATCAATTCATAATTCAGTAGTTATCAAAAAAACGCTATATTTTTTTTTGTGCTCTAGGCTATACTGCCATCAAGCACTCAGAGAGGTGCAATGATTACGATATCCTAATACCAAAAAGGAAGGAGTAGCCTAGATGGAAAATATTCAGAAAGTTTCCACCGATACCACAGAACAACCTATTCTCTACATCCTCGACACCAACGTTTTAATCCACGACCCTGCAGCAATCCTCGAATTTGAAGAACACCATGTCATCATCCCGATGACTGTGCTGGAAGAGCTCGATAACCTGAAGAGTGGTCGACAGGCAATCGCTGCCGACTGTCGACAGGCAATACGCGGTATTGATGAAATTCTGGGTCGTGCCTCTCCGGATGAAATAGAAAATGGCATCCCGATACGACGCGGCGACAAAGGCCCCTACCGGGGAAGTTTGTCAATATTAATGACGCATACAGCAGAGAACATTGAAATACTGCCAACACATATCAACGATAACAAAATCATCAATGACATCTGTTTATTAAAACAGAGCAGACCCGATCAGCGCACCGTTCTCGTTACCAAGGATATAAACATGCGGCTTAAGGCCCGGGGCTGTGGCATCGAGTCAGAGGACTACCACAACGACCAGCTGGTGTCTGATATTAACCTGCTGGATGCAGGCTACCTTGAGTTTAAAGGCAGCTTTTGGGATCACATAGATAATGTCGAGACTGAGCAGCAGTCTGGTCGAACCTTGCATACTATCGCAAGACAGGACCCGGTGCAGAAAATCTATCCAAACAATTTTATTATTGATGAACAGGGCATGATTGCTCGTGCCATCGAAGTTACCGATAGCACTGTGACCCTGTTACATATAGAGCACTCACGTTTTTTACAGGAGGAGGCATGGGGACTTCGACCGAGAGACATTTACCAGGCGATGGCATTAAACCTGCTGCTTGACCCTGATGTCCACCTTGTCAGCCTGACCGGCTCTGCAGGCTCAGGGAAAACAATACTGGCACTGGCAGCTGCTATCGAGATGACTGTAGCAACCAAGATGTATCGCCGCATCATTGTCACTCGCAGTACCCAGGGTCTGGATGAGGATATTGGTTTCCTTCCGGGTACCGAAGAGGAAAAGATGGAACCCTGGCTTGGTGCTATCACAGACAACCTGGAAGCACTTCACTATGATGATGAAGACACTGATGGCAGTATCGACTACATACTTAAAAAGGTACCGCTACATTTTAAATCCTTAAATTACATCCGTGGCCGCAGTTTCCAGTACAGTTTAATACTCATTGATGAATCACAAAACCTAACGCCACATCAGATTAAAACAATCGTCACTCGTGCGGGTACCGGATCGAAGGTGATCTGCCTGGGTAATTTATCGCAGATCGACACACCCTATCTCAGTGCGACGAGCTCAGGCCTGACCTACCTGACTGAAAGATTCAAGGGTTTTGGCCATGGTGGAAGCATCCAGTTACAGGGCGTACCCCGATCGCTGCTTGCCGAATATGCTGAGACTAACCTCTAGCGGAAAATAGTGATTAATACTATATTCACAAAATATCTCTGTAATTTATTACGATAACCGGAAACAGTGACTATCTATGACGAGGGAGGGAGGCATGATGAAGTAGTCAATATTTCTCTCGTATTTCGCATCTACTGCTCAATATACACGAAGGAAAATCCGGCTCAATAAAGTTCTATATTTATTATGCAAACTGTCTTAAAAAAATTCTTACTCGTTATATATTATGGTGTGTTGAATCCACTCACATCACACTCATACTTGAAGAATAAACACATTCTCACAAACCACTATCTGTACATGTGTACTTCTTCAGTGTAATTTACACATAAATAACAAGCTTCTTTACCAGATAATGAGAAAATAATGTTTTTCAACCCAAGGGATGAACTGAATAAAGAGCTCTGCGAGACGATGGTAGAGCTGTCAAATGAATTGCTTTACGGCGATCGAGGGCTGATGTCCAGCGCCGTTGGCAAATGGATCACTTATCACATGCTGTTCACGAGTGATGATTCATCAGACGGCAGCAGTTCCGATGAAGGCATGGAAGTCGCACACATCGAATGCATCGAAGACTTCCTTAACAGTGGTACAGGAAGCCACCACTGGAAACAAATTGAGTCCATTAGCCTGGAAACCAAAGCTGAGTGGATTAAACTGACACTGAAAAAGATAATAAATGGTGAAGTAGAAGTTGACAACGAACTTCGTCGTTATGTCAGCAGTATTGTCGATCAGGACAAACTGGTTAACTATATTAGCGAAGATATTGAAAACCATACAGGAGCACGCAAGGACTGGCTTGAATCATATATCCAGCTGCCAGTTATGCCTGTAATCATAAAATATCAAAGCGTCGCTTCAAGCCTTGATTCTCACGAACAAAAGAAAAAAGAAGACCAGCAGAACTTGATCAATAAAGCCGAGGACGCAAATATTCGCGTTAAAAAGGCATTGAAAAATCATGGTACACTTGAAAAGCGGTACGATATTGATACCGTTGACGCCATCTTAGATATGCTCGAAGAGGTCGTCAACGATCCGGAAATCTCCGAGAACGATGTGGCAAATTTTGTTCTAATGAATTCACCTCGCTTCGATGATGACGTTCGCTACCTGTTAACGACGCGCTTTCCGGTTTCTCTGGGAACTGAGTAAAACACGCTTCTCCTTCCACTACCTTTGAACTTTACTATAAATCTAATGTTGCTACTGCGACAAGCATGGTCGCACGGACCTGTTGTGGCGCCTTCGTTGTAAGCTTAACAGCACCCTATTCTCAGAAATTACATACGACAAATCCTCACCGCTACCAGCACTTCCCTGTATACACCCCACACTGCAACTAACTTACTATAAACACATAGTATTTTGCTAAATTTTCGTGTTTCAAGTATGCTTTGCGCGAGGGTTTTCGACAACATGTTTATGCTAATTTGCTTTCAACTGTTACATTGACTTCATTTAGAACACTTACACCCTGTCAGGAAATTTAACACTACTAATAATCACTGACTGTAAGTTGTTGAAATGTTATAGCGGTATAGAAATTGCATAATAACAATCTATAATAACTATTATCTAACTACTGCTTTTATTTACTAAATGACTAGAACGCCACCTGTAAAAGTTCTGCTTGTCGATGACAAGCCGTATGATGGGCAGCTGGCCGCCCTCGTTTTACAACACCACCTGCCTGATGCAGAAGTCACAATTATTGATGATGCCATTGAATTTGCAGAACATCTGGCTTTAGGGGAGTTCAATCTGGTTATTACTGAAAGGCACCTGAGCTGGGCAGAAGGCAGCAGGATCCTGGATAGCATCAAACGTCTCTACCCAAAATGTCCGGTAATATTTTTCTCTGCTGAGAAGACTCCACTCAGCCATAACGAAGCTGGACACAATCAACCTGATGATCAGATAAAAAAAGGCAGTGCCGGATTCCTGCAACTACCATTAAGCGCCACCCAATTATTACAGCCCAAAGAAAAGCCTGAAGATGTAATTAGTTCATCCAGCCCACTTGTGGACCGCATGCCAGTAGGGATTTTTTCTCTCGATCGTAATGGCCGTCTGAACTGTCTGAATTCATCCTGCAGGAAGATTTTTAAGCTCCCAGCATCCAGTGAACCAAGCGAAGCCTTATTGCAGGATCTGCTTGCTGATGACGCAGAGCGTGAAATAATTAGCCGTGTATTACAGCAGGGAGATGCTGTAAATGACCTCGATGTTCAACTGCGCCAAACAGAAGATTCTCCATGCTGGGTACGCATCAACCTGTGGCCAAATGAAAAGCCTGATGATAACTCGCATCAGTTCGAAGGTAGTGCCACAGATATTTCATCCTTCAAGAATGCTGTCTCCAATCTGTCACGCAATGCAGCTGAACTCAGTCGATCGAATGCTGACCTGGAGAAATTTGCATACGTCACCTCACATGACTTGCAAGAGCCTTTGAGCTTCATTTCGCGTTATGCAAACCTATTACACGAACGCGGAGACCTTGATGATGATTCAGAACGCTTTATGGAGCACATTCTTGATAGCAGTAAACGCCTGCAATCCATGGTCGATGATATTCTTGAGTATTCACGAGTCGGCACACAGGGTGATGAATTTGACCCTGTGGATTTTGGCGAAATCTCTGACTCAGCTGCCCGAAACCTGGATAAGTCCTTCCAGGAGAAACATGCAATATATAAACGTGGTGATCTCCCCGTATTAAACGCAGATGGCAGGCAGATTAAGCAACTGTTTCAGAATTTGTTCTCAAATGCTCTGAAATTTGAGGGTGACAAGCCGCCGAGAATTCTGGTGACAGCGAGAGAGAAACCTGAGCACTGGGAATTCTCTGTACAAGACAACGGCATTGGAGTTGAAAAGAAAGACCAAAAACGTATCTTTGACATGTTCCAGCGTATGGAAACCAATGAAAAATATCCAGGTACTGGTATTGGTCTAGCTGTCTGCCGCAGTATCGTTGAACGTCATGGTGGCACCATAAGGGTGAAATCTATACCTGGTAAAGGATCAATATTTGCTTTCACTATACGCCACAAACCACCTTCCAAGATAGAGTCATGATCAGGATTTACGCATGAGTAGCGAATATAGAACAGAGCTATCCGTGCTCCTAATTGAAGATCAACCCGCGGAAGTTGACTACATCCGCGAAATACTCTCACAGGTTCATAATTGTAGATTTAACATAACCCACAGGGATCGGCTGAGTGATGGACTTGATTTACTTGAACAAATTCACGTCGATGTCCTTCTTCTCGACCTGTGCCTGCCCGACAGCACTGGATACGAGACATTCCAACAGGCGCACAAGGCTTTCCCAGTCATACCCGTCATACTCATCACCAATATAAATGATGAAGATTTAGCCGTACGTGCTGTACGCGAGGGTGCTCAGGATTACCTTATAAAGCGCAAGATGGACAGTGACTTACTCTCCCGCTCCATACGTTATGCCATCGAACGTCAGCATGCAGAAGAGGCGTTACGCAGAAGTGAAGAACGCTATACCCTGGCAGTACGTGGTGCGAACGATGGCATTTGGGACTGGGATTTAAGCAGTGGAGATGTTTATTATTCAGAGCGTTGGCAAAGCATACTGGGCTTTGATGAAACATTACCCACCACCATCAACACCTGGACAGATCGTATACACCCGGATGACAAGGCAGATTTCAACCGTGCTCTGGAAAATCACCTGGCCGGTAATTCCTCGCATTTCTCACATGAATACCGCATCCTTACAAAGGAATCACGCTATATATGGGTGTTGAGTCGCGGCATTGCAGTGTCGGACCATGATGGTCATAGCATGCGTATGGCTGGTTCAATCACCGATATAAGCAAACGTAAACGTGCTGAAGAACAATTGATACATGACGCTCTGCATGACCACCTCACCGAACTGCCAAATCGCAACCTGATAATTGATCGGCTTGATCATGCCATTGCGCGCATACGTGGTCGAGGCATGAATTCGATAGAATTTGCCTTACTCTTTCTCGATCTCGACCGATTCAAAAACGTCAATGACAGCCTTGGACATAGCGTTGGTGATGAGTTGCTCGTTTTGATCGCCAACAAACTGAGTGAAATCGTCCGGCCAGGCGATACCGTTGCACGACTGGGTGGCGATGAATTCGCCATTCTGCTACCCGAAGTGAACAACCTGTCGATGGTTACCCATATTGCTGACCGCGTGCTTTCGGAATGTGCGGTGCCATTAGAAATCAACGGTCACGAGATTTGCACCACAGTCAGCATAGGTATCGCTTTAGGAACAGAACGTTATACATCCTCTCACGAAGTACTGCGTGATGCAGATATCGCCATGTATTGGGCCAAATCCGAGGGTAAAGCATGCTATGAAATTTTCGATCGTGAAATGCATCGACGTGTCGTGAAACTGCAGCGACTTGAACTGGAGTTACGTCAGGCTGTGGAGAAAAATGAGTTTGTTATCCACTATCAACCGATTGTTTCATTGACACATAACAACATGGTTGGTTTCGAGGCCCTGATAAGATGGAATCATCCAGAACGAGGCTTGGTACCGCCAATGGAGTTTATCAGTACAGCTGAGGAAACAGGCCTTATCGTGCCACTTGGATGGTGGACCTTGCGAGAAGCCTGTAAACAAACGAAACTTTGGCAACAGGAATTCCCTTCTGACCCCCCTCTTTCAATCAGTGTCAATGTTTCAGGCAAGCTATTCAATCAACCCGACATGATGTCGAATTTACGCAATATACTTAGCGACACTGGGTTACCTGCCGCAAGCCTGCGTCTAGAGATCACCGAGAGCGTCCTTCTGGACCATGCAGACGTATCAGTAGCCAAGCTTGCTGAATTACGAAATCTCGGAGTTGGCCTGCATGTAGATGATTTTGGTACTGGTTATTCCTCTTTGAGTTATCTACAAAAATTCAATTACGACACACTCAAGATTGATCGATCCTTCGTCGACCAGATGCAGCACAACAATGGTTCAAGTGCGATAGTTCAGTCCATTATTGCACTAGGCAAACTATTAAAAATGAACATAATTGCTGAAGGTGTCGAAAGCCGTGACCAGCTTGCCAGGCTTAGGGAACTCGAGTGCCCACAGGTACAAGGCTTCCTTTTCTCAAAACCAATGGATTCGGACACGGCCACACGCCTTTTAGGTTCTCCAGTTCAGTATTCAAGTACCTATATCATGTAGCGCTTGAAAACAGTAAATTGATATAGCCACAACAACGGCATATCTAAACGGCTACTTAAAGCCTTAGGTATCTACAGTAACGGCGATATAATCACTACATGAGCTTCGCCGATCAACTCCTACTCTGGTACGAACAGCATGGCCGCCACGATCTGCCCTGGCAAGTTCGAGGCGACCCCTATCCTGTCTGGGTCTCCGAGGTCATGCTGCAACAAACGCAGGTTGCCACAGTCATCCCTTACTACGAACGTTTTATCAGTCGATTTCCTTGCCTGCAGGATCTGGCGGCAGCGGATCTGGACCAGGTACTACATCTGTGGAGCGGCCTCGGCTATTACGCTCGTGCAAGAAACCTGCATAAATCAGCACGTCTAATAGTTGATCAATATAACGGGGTCTTTCCAGATAGTATTACAGATCTTGTTGCACTGCCGGGCATTGGCCTCTCTACTGCGGGTGCGATACTTGCGCAAAGCCTCGGTCAACGACACCCTATACTTGATGGCAATGTAAAACGTGTGCTGGCTCGCTATTATTGTATTGATGGCTGGCCCGGTCACCGTAATACCGAAGCCCGACTCTGGCAGCTCAGTGATGCAAATACTCCGACAGAAAAGTCTGCAGAATACACCCAGGCGATAATGGATCTAGGTGCAACTATCTGTAAACGCAATAAACCCGACTGCCCAATTTGTCCTGTAAATGAGAAATGCCAGTCATTCCTTCTAGGCGTAGTTAACACTTACCCACATAAACGGAAAAAGAAGAAATTACCGGTGAAAACAACTACTTTCCTATTGCTCAGTAACAAGCAGGAAGAAATTTTTCTGACGCAAAGACCACCAACCGGAATCTGGGGCGGTCTCTGGTGTTTGCCTGAACTGCTAATCTGTTCAGAGGGTAAATGGAACCTTGGAAACCTGCCCGCTGACATCAGCACTGAGAAACCGATGCCGGTCGTTCGCCATACTTTCAGTCATTATCATCTCGATTTCACAGTCATACCCGCAACACTCAAAGGGAATCACTCTACTGGAATTATGGAGAGTAATCCAACGGTCTGGTATAACCCTGCCCATCCCAGCCAACTTGGACTGGCTGCTCCGATTAAAAAAATTATCCATAAGACAGAGGTGTAGAATGGCGAAAATGGTAAATTGTGTAGTTCTTGGCAAGCAAGCCGAAGGTCTTGAACGCAGCCCCTATCCGGGCGAACTAGGTGAAAGGATCCTGGAGAATGTCTCACAGGAAGGCTGGCAGCAATGGATGAAGCACCAGACTATACTCATTAATGAAAACCAGCTTGCATTATTCAAACCTGAAGCACGAAAATTTCTCGAGGAAGAGATGGATAAGTTCTTTTTCAAAGGTGGCTCACAGGTGCCTGAAGGTTTCGTCGAACCGCTAAAATAAAGCCATGAAAAATCCCCTTTTACAATCGTCGCCTTCACGCTTATAATTCCGCCCTCTTCTCGATGTGGCCAGGTAGCTCAGTCGGTAGAGCAGGGGATTGAAAATCCCCGTGTCGGCAGTTCGATTCTGTCCCTGGCCACCATATTATTCAATAAGTTATACATCACCACTTTTTAATCCCCGTGTCACGCGGTACACTTTCGGAACACCTGAGCTCCGGAGACCGTTATGGCAACAATAAATAAAACCCCATCGTCCACCTGGAAGGCCGTCATTCGCAAGCGTGGATGGCCGACAACCATCAAAACATTTCGCACCAAACGTGATGCTCAGGACTGGGCGAGACGCACCGAAGATGAAATGGTTCGCGGCATGTACATTGATCGTGCCGGCGCCGATCGTATCCTGTTAAAAGATGCGATGGATCGCTACCTGCGTGAAGTCTCCTCGACAAAAAAGCCCAGCACACGGAGCGCTGAAAACCACAAGGCCAAGGCTCTGAAGGAAAAGCTCGGGGATTACAGTCTTGCGGCCATTACACCTGACATGGTGGCTGAGTACAGGGATGCACGACTGAACGAAGACAAGTCATCCAACACCGTGCGTCTTGAACTCTCATTACTGTCTCATCTGTTCACCATTGCTATCAAGGAATGGCGACTTGGCCTCTCCTACAACCCGGTTGCCAACATACGCAAGCCCACCCCTCCTCCGGGTCGCGACAGACGTCTGAGAGCCGATGAAGAAGAGATACTCTTCAAGGCCTGCGACAAGCACTCCAATCCCATGCTCGGCTGGATCGCACGCATCGCCCTCTACACCGGCATGCGCGCCGGTGAGATCAAAACACTGACGCACAAGCAGGTTAATATGGATAATCGGACGATACACCTGACTGAAACAAAAAATGGCTCTATCCGAACCGTGCCTCTCACCCGTGCTGCGACAGAGATCTTTCGCATAGCATTGAATAACCCCATACGCCCCATCGATACCGACCTGATTTTCTGGGGTGAACCCGGACGTGACGGCAAACGCCGCCCGTATGAATTTCGCCCCGCCTGGCATCGCACAGTAAAAGATGCTGGCATAGAAGGACTACGCTTTCATGATCTACGGCACGAAGCCGTCTCTCGTCTGGTCGAGGCAGGTCTCGGTGATCAGGAAGTGGCCGCTATCTCGGGGCATAAATCCATGCAGATGCTTAAACGCTACACGCACCTGCGCGCTGAAGATCTTGTTGAACGACTGGATAAACTGATGGGTTGATAGTAGAAAGTCTGACTGCATATCAAGCGCCTTTATACCTTACCATGCCCTGTCTATAGAAAACCACGCACCTACTTGATTTGATTTTCTATAGCCAGTGCTAGAAACGACAGGCAACCTTATGTCTCCATTTCATACATAAGGAAATCATATATCATGCAAGACAAGGAAAGCCTGAATGCGTCAGCACTGGAAAATCAAATCACAGAACGCTATGGATTATTGTTATCACAGACACAACTCGCAGAGCTGCTTGGCCGTACCACAGGTGGCCTGCGCTATAGCCTGAGCTACCCCTGTGACTCCCTGACCCGCGCACTGAAAGCCTGCGGGCGAAAAATTGGTCGACGCGTCTACTACCCTGCTACCGAAATCGCTCAGATCATCATCGGACCGGTACAGCCATGAGCAACACCATCATACGTGCTCAGCGGCGCCACCGATTCGTCATCATTGACCAGCAGGCTATTGAAGATTCCCGCCTGTCCTGGGCAGCCAGAGGCCTGCTGGGCTATTTACTATCCAGACCAGATGACTGGAAGGTCTTAGTAAATGACCTGCGCAAGCGCGGCGACCTTGGTCGTGACGGCATCTATCGGTTACTCAAAGATCTGCGCAATGCAGGCTATATACAATTCATACGCAAACGTGACAAACATGGACGTATCCGTGGTGGCACGTATCTTGTGCAGGAAATCGCAAGCCCACCACATCCGGATCTCCCGGATACGGCTAAACCTGATACGGCAGGGTCAAATCGGGTGAAGCCGGGTGCATTACCTAATACTGATTTAAACTTAAGAAAGATTACAACTACAAAACCGACCGTTACTAAAAAGGGTAGTAGTGAGGATGATAACTGCCTCAAATTTGCCTACTGGGTGTCTGAAGACATTCGAGACCAGGCTGCAGAAAAAGTTTCCCATCTCAACGTTATATCTGCACAAATAGTCATTGATGAATGGGCCGGATCAATAGCTTGTGGTGATATCGAGAGATCTCCACTCGGATATCTGTACGCTCTTATTAAGCGATTTGAGGCTGGAGATTTCACGTTACGGTATGCAGGTAAAGTTGAGGAAATGCGCGAGCATGGTAAAAATAATCCATCTCATTTGAGAAATTCTGATGAATGACAGCTTTCGAGAAAATTATTCTGCCAGAACAGTCTACATAATAGTCCGCTTCATACATTGCGGACATTTCGGTTTTGACAGTGTAGGTCGGGAGTCAACCCAAAGCGGGCTTTTAGTGAGATATGTAGACACCCAAAGCTAATGGTCTTCTAACGAGACATGGCGGACAAAAGCTGATGATCTTAAAATACTATAGACCCCTCAATAGCAGACATTTTCAGACCAAGTGAATATGTCTCAGTTACGCACTCCATTGCGATCATTTAGAATCTACAAATTTGTTGTAAATGTGGCTTGGAACTTGGATTCTATAATCTGTAGGCACCATCGGGTGAAATTGTATTTATAGAGGAAGATCACCATAGACAACAATGATGCCAAAACCAGAGTGTCATAATTAGTCTTCCATCATTTCGAAGACACGATCTCTCGGCGCTCTGTGGCGAGCTTGTATATGACAGATCCAATTTTACCTGTGAACTCGTAGGGCAATTGCTGAGGTGTGGGTGTCTTCTTTCTT
>JASJFV010000198.1:0-2756 GCA_033791885.1 Gammaproteobacteria bacterium
CATGCTTTCAAAGAGGCAGGTGAATATGAGTACATTGAAGAACACGACTTGATGATTTCAAAACAGGGGTTTGAAGCAACAGGTGGTAAATTGACGGATAAGTTGATTGACGAAAACCTGCTGCTATTGGCACCTAAATCATGAACTTCCATTGCTGGCAGATAATGGTTATCTAGCATGGCAGCAAGTATAGGAAAATCTCTACATATATAGAACTAGTCTACCCGTATTATTAATACCAGCCGATGCACGGGCAGCATCAAGAACCGGAAGTCAGGCTGCTAGCACCCCTATTACGGATAGTGGGTGCTTTTTTATGCGTGAATACATGCCAAAAACACATCCCTACCGGATAGAGGTACTCAGGTAAGGGTCAGGTGCAGTTAATCTGTTTTATCCCCGCTACGACCATCTTTTAGAGCGTGTGAGGGGCATCCTTGTGATACATTCTAGCCATGTGGAAAGTAAAACTAGATGACAGTGTATGGTTGGCTAAAGATTCAGCTACCACCCCGAATGAAGATGAAGCCTGGCTATTTCCTGATATGCCATCAGTCCAAGAACAGCTTAAAAAGATTCGTCGATTTATACCATACAATGAAGCAATGGTTGTATACGATGATGGCAAAGTAAAACCCAATTCTGAATAATTCATGCTATCAGGGGTTATTCTACTATCCTTAATCTAGTCGCCGTTGGATTGTTAGCTTTCCATACTATCCGACATAGGAAATACGACTATGAAGCGCCCTGCGGCTGTCAAACCAATGGGTGCTTTTTTTATTCCTGTTATTAAACCATGCAGACATTCACTAACTGTAAAGTATTGTGACGATTCGACTACTAAAAAAGGTCGTTATTATCGAATACTTTACACCTCAGTAATCAAAGAATTTCTATTTGTATGAAAACCTTGAGGAATACATACCCCAGGTATTTGGTATGGAAATTGCTTATATTTAGTATAAGCAAGGTCATTGCAATAATGGCTAAATGAAAAAGGAAAGAGAATTGTGAATATAAAACAAATTATCAAGACAATATGCATTTGTATATCTGCTTTAGGGTTTTTTGTACCATCTAGCAGTTCTGCGTTGATCATATTAGATCAAGACTACATTGACTATGCTATTGCTGGCTCGTCGACAGTAGCAAACGATAGAACACAGTACCAAACCGTTACAACGGGTGTTACTGGAATATTAGCGAATATAGATGTTTCTGTGATGAAGAGACCCGATGCATTTGAAGACTTACTGCTCGGAGTCTGGTCCACTAATGTTAGCGGTTTGCTAGAAAGTCAACTAGCTTCATTCTCAATATCCGCAGAAAATATAAGCACTGATATAGTTAATTTTGATGTTTTAAGTGCTAACCTGTTATTTTCAGCTGGGGATATATTTGCGATCAGTCTTAATTCTGATGCGATAAATGTTGGTACATCTTTTTCCGAGAGATATGAATGGCGCTATCCTAGTAATGCACCGGACTATGAGGGTGGGCAGGCATTCACGTGTATTCCAGATATAAGTAATTGTTTTGCACAATTTGGTAAGGATTATCTCTTCAGAACATATGTGCAAACAGTCCCCATCCCCGCAACAATCTGGTTAATTGGGTTAGGAATCGGATTAATAAGTGTAGCCAGAAGAAAGAAATCATAACGATTAAATGTTGATCAATAGCGGCTCCATCGGGAACCGTTTTTGTTTGTGCCGTATGCCCGCTTTTGGCCGTAGATGCTACTACGTTGAATAAACTCGAGGGTCTGTTGTTGAGTATGCATAAGACCTGCATTTAATTTGCCTGACAAAGAAAATGCGACCTAATGCTGACGTTCAGGCTAGCGCGGTTTCATGTCCTCTTACAGGATAAACCTGCTGTCTGAATGGGATGGCTAACTGATTGTTTATGGCCGAAACGGGCAATCGGCATTAAGATATGATTGGAATAAACCCTAGTTGGAAACTCAGATGAGTACAATGCTGACATTATTTAATTTTACTGAGTTTCTTATAGACACGCAGGCGTCTGTGTTCGTTTTTGGCATCAATGGGTAAACGCTTGCAGTAATCCCATGCCATCGAAAAATCCTTGCTGATGTGTTCGTGATATTTGGCCAGGCGCTCGATGGATTCTTTACAGTCACTTTCAGCCAGTTGCACCCACAGAGGAATGGCCTTTTTCCAGCGCGCATTCCGTCGATGCAGTTCTGCAAGCAAGCGAATGCCGTTGTGACACAGGCTGCCATACCTTCTCTCTAGCAGCACCACTGCCTCACATTCGATAAATTCTGATAGCCATCTTGCCAGCCTGTAGATGTCGACATCATGTTCTTCCGGTTGTTGGATAGAAATGGACAGCGTGCTGTGTGCAACGGCCAATGAAATGATGTCCTGGTGATTGTGTTTGATGACACGTATCAGTCGCCTGGCGTCCCCACGTTGCAGATAGTTAAACCAGGCTTCCGGTGCTTGTGAGCCGGGTAGGTCATCTTTTCTTATGAGCCCCAGCAGTCTTTCTTCCACGGTCATGAGTCTGCAATCCGGCCAGCGATGTGCAAACAAACGACGCATGGGATGCACCAGATCGAGGTGCGGTAAAGTCTTAAAAGGATGAACAAGCCCCTGCATGCGAAAGCGCGTGATCAGTAACGGCAGGTCATAGCTTTTACCGTTGTAACTGACCAGCTGGTCGTCGGGTGTGAGCAGTTGCGTCAGCGCAGATAACATCGCCGCTTCGGCAGAGAACTGGGT
>JASJFV010000199.1:0-8555 GCA_033791885.1 Gammaproteobacteria bacterium
GTGGCGCCGTTGATGGCCAGGCGGCTGAATCTCTTCGCATCAATACTACGGACGGGTCCGTGCGATTGCTGGCGCCAGCAACCGCACCCTGGCGTAGATTGCCTGTAGAGCAGGGTGGTATTGCCAAACTTCCAGTCAGCGGATCAGAATGGGTGTTGAAACCAGATGAAATCCAACAGCTGGTTAAGTTTTCCAGGGAACTTCCAGAAAAATTTCCGCCCATCACTGATGATGAAGGTAACAGTTCACCTGCCGATATCGAGTTTGGATTCCTGGACGGCAAACTTCACCTGTTCCAGTTGCGTCCATTCCTGCAGAGTCGCAAAGCACAGGGTAGTAATTACCTGGCGAATATGGATCAGGCACTGCAGGGCAATATGAATCAATCTGTTGACATGACAGGAGTTCCCGGCAAATGAAATCTAGATTTATAAGATATATCGCAGCTTCATTGTTACTGAATCCTGTTGTTGTGTTTTGCTATCCATTGGACGGCTATGAGGAGACAGGCATCCGTCGTGTGGAAGGCGCGCGCCTGGCTAATGAAGGTGTTATCAAAGGCAGTAAACAGCCAGCGGGTGCCTTGCTCAGCACTGAACAAGTTGATCTTCGCCTGTTAAATCATCCTGATATGGATTTACCGGAAGCAGACCCCAAATTTACCCAGGAGATCAAAAGCCTGCTAGGGAAAGAAGCTGATCGTTACGGTATATCAGTACTGGATATCACTAATCCTGATAAACCGCGTTATGCAGAATATCGTGGTGACTATCGCCAGAATGTTGGCAGTATAGGTAAGTTGATCGGTGCATTAGGCCTGTTTCAGGCATTGGCAGACAACTGGCCTGATGATCTGGATAAAAGACGAGAAATACTTAAGAGCACAATTGTAACTGCTGATGAGTTTTCAGTATCCGATCACCACAAAGTGCGTGATTTCAATGTCGAAACACGAGAACTCAGCCGCCATGTGATCCATGTAGGACAACAGGCAGCACTTTGGAACTACCTCGACTGGATGCTTTCAGTCAGTTCAAACTCGGCTGCTGCAATGGTGATGCGTGAGGCGATGTTGATGCGTCAGTACGGTAAAGATTACCCTCCCTCTGAAGAAGAAATACAGCGTTTTTTCAAACAGACTCCGGGTAAAGAGCTGACGGCACTGTTCCAGAGTACATTTTTCGAACCGCTAACACGCAATGGCTTAGATCTGACACAAATCAGGCAGGGCAGCTTTTTTACCCGTCAGGGTAAGCACCTTGTTAATGGTGGTGGTAACAGCTATGCAACATCACGCACTTTGATGGAATTCATGTTGCGCATGGAACAGGGGCGACTGGTTGATGAGTTCAGTAGCCGTCAGCTAAAGCGTCTTTTATATATGACAGAACGCCGGATTCGCTATGCATCAAGTCCGGCGCTTAGTGAAGCAGCGGTCTATTTTAAATCAGGATCCCTGTACAGCTGCAAGGAAGAAGAAGGTTTCAGCTGTGGTAAATACAAAGGCAATAGAGTCAACTACATGAATTCTGTGGCCATCGTTGAAAGCCCTTCTCAGTCAAGGGATTTGCACTATATAGTGACGCTAATCTCAAATGTTTTACGTGTAAATTCTGCAGTTGCACACCAGTCTTTGGGGACCTGGATTCAGCGCATGATGGAGAAGTATCATGCAGGTGAAAAAAAAGATTCTGATACTGACGTTTCAGATGACAGGAAGAATATCAAATAGTAACAATGTCGAACAGCTGAAGCTTATCAGTAAATTAACTCCAGCTATTCGACAATTGATTATCTGCTTTTAGATGTCATTAATCTTCCAGGATTGCCAGGAAAACTGCCTGGGCCTGCACAAGGTGAGTAGATGATTATGATCAGTCAGTCCGGTAGTAATGAACTTCATTATGCCGGTCGCCTACCTGGCTGGTGACAAAGCCGTGCTTAGTTCGGTCGATATCAAAAACAGTATTGCCGACATGCAGGCGTTCATCATTTATCCAGCCTTTAATTTTATGTTCTCTTGCATGTGCTTTTACACGGCCATCTGATGTAATCTTCATAACAACGTCAGTACCGTAGTCAGGGTTATAGCCTGTAAATTTTCCGACCATCCAGCCTGGTACATAGGATGTATGGCGACTCCCCTGGTAGTTCTCATCGTTATACTTATATTTGTCATCGTGGTTGCTGTTGCTAATAAGGGCTCCAAGTATGGCCGCCCCGACGATGACACCGGCAGCGGCAGCGGCATTTGAACTGCTGTGGTGGCTATCATTCTCTTCGCCAGTTTCAACATGAAACTTTCCACTACAGCCATCGTCTACCCATATTCCCCGACGGTCATAGTCCCAGTTACGGCCCTGCACGCAGTGAGTTTTTGACAGTTGTTCTCGTAGGGTGACATAACCGGCTGATTGAATACTGCAATGTGCATATTTATGGTCGTGACTTTTACAGGTTACATTTTGATCTGCCATTGCCGTGGGGGCTAGCAGACTTAGTAGTGCGGTGGCAGAAAGAATTGAAACAAAACGAGCAGTTAGACGCATTAGGAAATCTCCTGTTTTGATTACGTTAAGTATATTAATGGTAAAAATTTATCTTGTGGATACTGATCACGCAAACAGCATGCTTTCATTCATCCTTTACTCCAGAAGTGTCGAGCAAGAAGCGAAACTGTAAAATAAATAATAAAAGCATTTAGCATGCAACAAAGTGCCAGGAATATAGTGTTGAATACTATTGAATCAATACCAAGATTATCAACCAACCATGTCAATAGTATCGTCCATGGCATCGCCACCAGTACAACAAAAATACCTGCAAGCGATTCCCCCTGGCTGGCCATAAACATGACAGCAAAAGCAAATACAGCGAGGAGAAGGTATAGCGTTGTCAAGACGATGGCTGTCTTTGATTTTTCTGTGTTTATCATTTTTTTAATATTTGTATGTACGCATTTATGGCTTAATTGAAGTCGATGCCTTGCGATGTTCCTGTATAAGAATAATAGTAAATACGAGCCATATAATCACCAGCGCTATGTTGAAAATAAAGAACTGCTGTGTGGACAGTGATAACCAGTGAATTCCAATCAGCACAGTCAAGGCTGCCAGTCCGTCACCCATCCTTACGTAGAGAGTATCAATTGCGGGTTTGCCTTTAAATTTCATTGCAGAATCGACCGGCAGCCATAGTACGTGTCGTGCCGTATTGTTGACTGAGTAATCGGTGGCATTTTCTGCAATCTTCATCAGTTTAACAATAATCAGGATGGGTATGAGCGCCATCAGAGTGTAGGATATGAGGGCGATAACAGGCAGCATCAGGGCGATGGTGGCGAAACCGCCGACTTTTATCAGACGTGAAACCACCAGGGCTTGCAGCAGTAGTGCAATGACATTCACCCAGAAGTAGAAATTGCCATAAAATTTTGTTGTGCCACTTCTGGTGAACTCCAGTGCTTCATGCGGGTCAGTGATATTGCGATCAACTGCAATGCCATTCAGCGTTTCCTGTACAACCTGGAATAACAGGTTTTCTCCATTCGTGTTGACCCAGTTGGTCAATAGTGTGACAACTGCAGCTGCCAGCATGAATCTGCTAAGGACAACAAGCCTGGCGCCGCTGAGGAGAAAGCCAAGACCCTGGGTTTCTGATTTTTCTGCAGCCACGCTATTATCTTCTTCTATTTCTGCCACCGGATGGCTATTGTGATGTGCATCAACTTTCCGGCTTATCGCTATTGATGCAAACAATGGCAAGGTTGCGATAAGCAGCAGCATTTCTGTTGCGATAACATCTGAACCGACGAGGATGTCAACAATATCTGAGCCGGCAACCGCCCCCAGTGTTGCTCCTATGGCAATTACAGGTATAAGGCGTTTACCACTCTCATCTGAGTAGATATCTGCACAGAATGTCCAGAATTGAGCAACTATGAAGACACCGAACATTCCGACCCACAGATAGAAAATGATTCCAGATAATGGTAACTGATCAAAAAAATAATCCGGTTGCAGAAACCAGAAAATAACCATATTGGAAATGCAGAAAAGGGTCACACGGGTAATCAATGTTGAGCGGTCCCAGCGACCTGAAAGCTTACTATAAAAACCGACGATAAAGAGCAGGAAGATACTTTGTACGAAGCTGGAATAGGCCTTTACTTCCATCTGTGTCAGGCCCTGTATGTCCGAGATCGCAATCCATCCTTCTCGTAGAGGCTTGATGAAATAGTATGAACATAGAATAAGAAAAATGTTCAATGACATGAGTAGCGCTTTAGATCCTTCTCCAGGCTTAATTTCGGTGAAGATCTGCAGGAATTGCTCGGCTCTTGTGAGGTTGGATGGATTCATATATATAACGATGATAGCAATGTTAGCCTGAGTGAAAAGAGCTTAATATTTGTGGGTATTTCTATTCTGTCTCTGTTTTTTCGCTATCGACAACCAGGTCATGCAGGGACTCAGCAATTTTGGCCAGCCATTGACCACCCTGAGGATGTTTAGCAAGTCCGACGATAATAAATTTATGCCCGTTTGATTCTACCAGTGCGCTATCTGCATGGTACTCACCCCAGGAGCCGGATTTACGGTAGATTTCTGCATCCGGGATAGACTGCAGCCCACGGACAAACTTATGTGATATTCCTGGTTTAGACAGTATTTGTTTCATCGTAATTGTCAGTTCTTCTCCAACAAGGCGGTTGGTATCCAGCAAATAGTAAAAGCGTGCAGCCTGCATCGCTGTTGCGCTATGAGAGAGGTTCTTTATCGGCTCACGATGATAGGCGCCTTTTTTAGCATAATCTTTGCCTACCCAAAGGCCTCCCCCGTGTTCAGCATCATAGAGCTGGAACCTGGAGGACTGGAGAATGGCCAACAGGTTTTCTCGTCCGACGCGCTCCAGTACGCGTGTAGCTGCCGCATTGCTGGAATATCTGATCATATCAGTCATATCATCAAGCAGTTCTTCATCCAGTTCTAATTGTTTTCTCTCAATCTGGACAAATGCACCAAGCAGGATAGCGATCTTTGGTAGGCTTGCGGCATAAACCATTCTGTCGCCGCCGAGTTCGGCGACTCGCGGTTTATGCGCATCTGTGATATCTACAATTACCAGTGATAGTAGCTCTTCATCGACGTAGGGTTTCAAGCCGTTCTCTTTCACGGCTGCTTCAAGCCTGGCCTGCAAGCCGAAGTCCTTACTCTCCCATAGGGATGGGTAACTGCTATCAGCGGCAGCGAACGATATTGTCAGAACAAATATGGTGAGATAACGGATAATATGCACTTTTTGCGTTACCAGAAATTGAAGTCAATAGTTGGTTTAATTAAGCTTTGCCAAGTTTGAATGATATGTCAGATAAGGTATACATAATGCAGAAAGATAATTCTACCAGGATAACAGCTATTAGCTCTAATATTGGTAACATCAAAAATTCAACAAAGGCTTTAATCTATTGCAGTTTCAATGTTGACTGTTTCTTGTCATATTCTGAGAATGCTATAAGAATTTATTAGAATTATCTATATTGATCATTGTCTTTTACCAACTATTCCATGTGAGCAGAGCATGGGCAGAAATATAAATGAGGATAGGTTTAATGTTTAGAGCACTTTTCAAGGATGTTACAAATGGACATATGGCGCGTTTGTCATATTTAGGCCATTCAATACTATTAATTCTATTGTTGATGGCTTATATGCTTATCGTTGTGCTGGCGATAGGCGCTGGTGAACACATTATAGGTGGAGACTTGCAGCAGGCACAGGATCAGTTGCGTGGCATGTTGACGCTGCCTTTTCTGATTGTAACTGGAATAGTGATGGCGCTGTTGATGTTCGCTGGACTTAATATTATGGCAAAGCGTATCCGGGATATCGGGTTACCAGGCTGGTGGATGGTATTGGCTTTAATTGTACTTGGAATGTTGCTGTCGTACTTTGTTTCTCAGCAGGCAGGCAGTGGATTGCATGCGCTGATCTGGATTTTGCTGGTTTTGATTCCGGGTAGATCGTTTGGTAAACAGCCCTAGTCAGTATTGCGAAGTAAATGCATAAGTTTCGCTACTGGCAAGCGATATCATTTGCTCCGCAAAAACTCAAAAAACAGCACGTCGAATCAGTGTTTGGCTGTGTACTTGCTATAGTTTTCGATGCAGTCTGCTAACCAGGCCGGTATAGCCCTTTTCCTCAGGGTCGAGTAAACCGTGGCGAACGAGAAAGTCCAGAATAACCAGGTTGCAATTGGGCTTGAAATCTTCACTATCATGAATGATCTGCATGACTTTCTCGATCGGCATCAAATGAAATGATTCAACTTCACCATCGGTACATGCCGGCGTGAAATCCTCCGGTAACTCAATATCGTAGCAATAAAGCGTATCAGGTTTGATCCCGTTCACAGATTCAGCAAGGTAACTGACGGTGCCGACAGCACGTGCATGGCTTGCCAGAGAAGCATTCATTCCAGCTTCTTCGGCGCATTCCTTGATGAGATTCTCTTCAAGACTGGTATGCCATGGCAGCCCGCCGGCTACCATGTTGTCGAGTTTACCCGGTTCGATATGGCGGTCCCTGGCGCGGCGTGCAATCCACAGGTGAATGCCATCATTCTTGCGAACGTAACCGTTCAGATGCTGACCGAAGCAGCGAATACCAAAGAATGCTGCCGCACTCCTGTCCAGTGTCATTATTGCCGCATTGCGATCACCATCTGTTACAGGGTAGGGTTCATCGAGGTATGCTCGAATAACCTGTTGTTGAACCAATGAACGTATAACTTCATCCAGTGCCTCGCTGCGTTCATGAAAACCCTGGATTGCATCATTTACCCGTACCGATTTATCGTCCAGGCTGAAGATACTCGACCAGTCAGCGAGCAGGTTGGCAAAAGCGGGTTTGAGCCAGCCCGTTTGCCTGTTATCAATAATAAACGGTAGATAATCACTGGTGTCAGCAGAGTTGCAGGTATTAATTCGCTGGATATAGGCTTTGTATGACATTTGGTAACTTAGGTCCTTTCGTAGAGCAGTTTCTATTCAGCAGATGAATCTTTGTCAGTTGCCTGGTTTGTTTCTTTGTCTGGCATGAGATCAGAGTCTGCACTATTTATTTTCTCTATGTGGACGACTCTTTGCGGGAATGGTATTTCAATATCATTTTCCCTGAAGATTGCGTCAATGGAGAAATGCAGGTCACTTAATACCCTGGATCTCTTTTTAATGTGATCAATAAAACAGCGCAATTCAAAATCCAGTGAACTCTCACCGAAGGAAAGGAACATTACAACGGGATCAGGTATATCTGCATCATTAATAACTACCGATTCATGTTCAGCGGCTACTTTCAATAACAATTCTCTGACTTTGCTGGTATCGCTTCCATAAGCGACGCCTATCGGTAGTTTAATTCGACCAAATTGATCCTTTAATTCCCAGTTGGTCAGATTGCCAGAAATAAGTTCCGAGTTAGGAATGATGACCTCTGCACGATCAAAGGTTTCGATCTGTGTGGATCGGATGCTGATTTTTTTTACCGTGCCCTGCACGCCACCTGCTTCGATCCAGTCACCTGTCTTGATGGGCCGTTCAAATAGCAGGATCAGCCCCGATACAAAATTATTGACGACATTCTGCAGCCCGAAGCCGATACCAACTGAAAGCGCGCCGGCAATGATAGCCAACTTGGAGAAATCCATGCCAACGATGGCCAGTGCGATAATTATTACCAGTGTGATTCCAATATAATTACTGATAGTGGCTATTGATTCGCGTGCACCACGTTCAATGCCTACCGAGGTCAGGAACTTTACATCCAGCTTTCTTTGGAACCAGCCATTTAGGACAAGCAAAACTATGAGTATAAAAGTAGCCTCAAAGATTTTTATTGGTATGACTTTGAATGAACCAATATTAAACCCCTGAGTAATAGTGCTTAAAAGGAACATGGTTTCTGTCCGGGGTACTTCCCAGATAATGAGTAAAGAAAGTATGAAGGCCAACCAGATAATACCCAGTAGAAAAAGTTTAACCCACAGAAATCCAGGGATTGATTGATCAACCTTTCCGCCGGTAGCTAGTTTTATCTGTCGACTCCAGCCTGTTTTTCCCATATCGATTTCATTCAGAAATCGCTTTACCAGGAAGGTAAATGTCTGCAGCAGCAAAATGGCAACAAGTGTGCCGATGACTCCTTGAATGATATAGCCTGACAGGTTTCTGTAACCGTTCAGTTCCGCTATAAATGCGCCAATAAGTACCAGGCTGGTTACGATATTCGCCTTTGTAGTTATTGGAGATATGCTAATGCTGTTCGTCAGCCATAATGCCCAGATTATATTTAGAACAAGCAGAAAGCCGAGAATTGCCCTGGCCAGGAAGAAAGTTTCTTCAGCCAGGTTGTTTGCGAGAATAGTCTGAAAAAGCAAATGGCCCAGGTAGACAGTGATTGCAAGTATGCCCAGGCGAGAGCTAAGTGAGTTCAGTACTTTATTGTCTATATCCTTGTGCAGGCCTAGCGTAGGTAAGGCAGTAAAAAGAAAATAAA
>JASJFV010000200.1:0-3659 GCA_033791885.1 Gammaproteobacteria bacterium
ACATATCCGTTGATAAAGTTCGAGGAGGTCTTCAACTGGTCATGTAATATTATTTTTCGCCAAAATCATTCTTAGTTGATGTTCGCTTATCTGTTGCGAGTGCGATATAGAGGATATTGATGCGAGAAAAATAAAATAAACATAATTAACATTAAGCGGCATAAATAAACTCCCATTATTAAATATAGATATTATTTTATGCATTATGGTACTAATTATTGAGGCAAAGAGTATCATTAAAAAATATATTAGACAGCAATATTTAGATAACAAAAAACAAAGATACCCATAGATTATAAAGTAATAAGCGAGAATTCACCTCAACATATTCTTTTGCTTCAGATGATTCAGGTTAAAAGACGCTGATTCTTCAGCAGAACGGCTCTTTAAACTGCGCAGCCGTGAATAAATAAAATTCAGGTAAAAAAATATCTTAACTGGTCTATTCCAGGATCACTTTGTTTTCTATGAAATATCCGGGTTAATTACTTGAAAATAACTTATCACAATGGCTTATGCCTTTAACCAGGCACTTGCCTAAATCTTCACAAACTTTTTGAACTTTAGATCCTGTACCAATCAGGTTTTTAAATGAAGACTTTACTCCTCTGTTCGAGTTAGGACTATGCTATAAGCGCTCCAACTGATAGCTGCGTCCAGCCTTGAATGGCTGATTGATGATCACCTGTTCTCCTGTAGACCAGAAAATTTCTATTTTGTTGACCTTGTCATGTTTGCCAAGGCCAAAATGCAGAGATGGCGCATCAAAGGAAATGAAACCGCCACCGGCTTTCAATTCCCTTACCTGGTGATATTTGTTATCGGGGCCATAATGCACAACCAGTTTACTGCCTATGCCAAACCGATTTCCCTTCTGGTCCTGAAGTTTAAAAATAATGGAATTATTTTCACTGTTGTTAATATAAACCCATAAAGGACCATTAATGGAGGTAGTGACTATATCGAGATCACCGTCATTATCGAAATCCAGATAGGTGTACGAAGAGACTGCCATGAAACCATCCAGTCCAAACTCCATGGTTTTGTCTGCGAAATCCTTGCCTTGCAGATTTCGGAAAAAGAAGTTGGTGTTAGTTAATGCCCTGCGGATGGTGCCATTGACAACATACAGGTCAAGCCACTCATCATTGTCCAGATCAGCAAATTTTGCATTCCAGCCCCAGCCAGCGATATCCACGTGATATTGTTCCGCTTTGTCTGTAAATTTACCCTCAGCATCAGACAGTAACAGAACGTTCTGGTTAAGGCGTTGTGGTATGGCATGTTGATATTCGGCTTTAGTTGTTTTCATGCTGTTTTTAAAATAATTATCACAAAGAAGATATGCACGCGATTGTTTGTTCGGAATATGTCTGCAGAGTTCCGGTTTTTTACTCTGCACTGCCGTTTTCATCACCATCATAGCCATGCAGGCTTTTTGTTCATCGGCTGATGTGATGCTCTTGCAGTACTTAATATCTGAAGGCTGATGTTTACTGCCAATTTTAAAAAATCCGCGAATATCTATATTCGTTTTACAATCTTTTTGCTGCTTTTCATTCTTGATATCATCGCAATAATATTGGAGTCCTCGTGACAGCCGTCTCGCGGCTTTTGCTGAGGCACCTGCCGCAATCTGGTCCAGATATATTTCTAATTGCAGGTCGTTATTGATATCGCCAGTGTCAATACTCATGGTTGAATCGGTTGAGACTGGGATGATGCCATCAGCTCGCGTTATTTCTTTCAAGCCTCCTTTACCATCGCCAGTATAAAAGATGTCTGGCTGTATAAAATCATTCGCTACGATAAGATCAGGATTCTGATCATGGTTGTAGTCAGTAAACAACATGCTCAGGGTCTCACCGGTTATGCCTTCCAGCTTTTTCTCGGTTAGCTGCCTGTCCTGGTTGATTAATAGAAAGTTTCTACCGGCTTCAGTTGGAATTTCTTTAGGCCAGCCATAGAACCAGTTTCCGACTGCAGCATCCAGGTCGCCATCTTTATCCATATCACCAAATGTTAAACCCAGTGCAACTGCATTATTAGTAATCGGCAGACTGACCAGGTTCTGCTTTTCAAATTTACCCTTGTCACTGATGATGTAATGATTACCCTGATGGTAGGCGGTCAGGAATATATCCAGCCAGCCATCATTGTTAATATCCACCAGCGCCACTATAAAGACATTCAGCCTGGCAATTTCCGGCACATCTATTTTTTGCACAGTAAAATCTTTGCCGAAGTTATTCCTGTAAAGTAGCGGACCTTTCTCCGTCGCAACCAGTATATCGTCCCAACCATCATTATTGACATCACCAGAGGCAATACCCCTGCCATAGTAGAAAGGTGGCCAGATATCTTCCACGCTAAAAAGATTCGGTCTTACCAGGCCGATATCATCGCCTTCGATTTTAGAAAAAGCCCTATCACCATTCTTATTTCTGATAGACAGGTCTGTACTGGAAATACGGATACCGTCACCTGTGATGACAGTTTCCAGCTCTGCAGCATGTGCCTCGCCGAATACATTTAGCATGCGCTGCACTTCCCAGTCATTGTAATTCTGCGCCACATAAGCAGCCACCATGCCCACGGCAGCAACCGTCAGGTACAGGACAACAGCGAGTCTTAATGAAATACTCTTCCAGATAATCATGAAGGGGTACACGCTGTAGATACCAAGGGTAAAGAGTAACGCCATCACGTACGCAATTGGCAGACCGGATGCCATCAGCGCAGAAGCCAGTACCACATCCAGTGCGATGGGTGCTGGCAAGAACACCCCTATCAAGCTGACTAGCAACAAACCGGGGAAGCTGTATTCGCTAGTGATGAAACTGTTCAGCGGAAAGAGTGTTACGAAAACCGCACCGAGCAGTCCGGCCAGGAACATCAGTGGTACGGTCCTTATGATAATGAACCAGAGATTTTTTAAAAATTCACGCCCAGTTGCCAACAGTGCCTGTGGCCAGCTCTCGTTCAAGGAAACATCGACTGTCGTGTCAAAGGCGCAGTTAAGCGGCTCATGGGTGGCAAGTGTTTCCTTGTGAAACAGGTAACGGCTCATCAGTGGTATTAACAGCAGGATAAAGATCAGGGTAGAGGCAAGCTTAATCATCGCCAGATAAAAAGGAAAAATTGTAAAAACCATCGTCAGCACCACAATATTCATCGTTGGTGAGCTGAACATTGTGCTTAGGGTGGTTTCCAGCCTGGCCCCTGCCTCGTGCAGTCCTTTGGCAATGGGGGCGGCGCAATTGACGCACACCCCAAGAGGGGTGCCGATGACAAATCCCATGAGGGCATTTGCGTAACTGCCTTTGAAGCTGCGTCGTCGTAACATGCCGAGAAATGTCAGGAAGCCCCCCGCAAAGAGCACGCCGAAGGTCATGCCCTGTTTGTTGGTATTGACCCAGTTCACCGTGCTGTAGGCAATGCGTTTAGGTATAGCATCGCCCTCCTGGATCTGCAGCAGGACTTCAAAACTGAGGCTGTCTTCAAGCCGTGTTTCGCTGCCCATGGTGGCCTTGTCATTTAATGCTGGATAGCGCGAGCCACCCCAGAAACTGAAGGCGATATAAGCCATCAACAGGCCGATAATGATGAGGCGTTTGGAAGAGTTGCCACTGTTTGTAATGTTCATTCTGAGTTGGAGG
>JASJFV010000201.1:0-6311 GCA_033791885.1 Gammaproteobacteria bacterium
CCGCGATGCGTATGCTGCTGGCCTGTGCGGGCGTGCAAGCAATAAACAGAAAAATTAATACAAAACGGACCAGATGAACCTGTACTGCTGTCCGGATAGTTCTACTATCAGGAAGCATTGCAATCAACTTTCTGTTCCGTGGCCTTGCCTGTTAAATAATATGCTTCCGGGTCAAGATCAAAACGCAGCTTTCCCTGCCTGCAGCTGTTTCTTAGAATAGCTGTTGCCAGGGATGTGTTTTTTACGATCTGTTCCAGTTGCAGTGTCGTCAGTCCGAATGTAGTCCTGACATAATCATGCAATTTACCCTGGTTACTGAAGTCTTTGTTGAGGGCCAGTAATCGTTTGTAAGTATCTACATTATAATGTCGAAGCTTCTCTAACATTTGAGTTTTTTTCGTGAAATTGGCATATGAGAGCTTGCCGCCAGCATCGTTATCATTGAGCTGAGTACGCATCAGCCTGACCGGCTTGAATGCGGCTATTTCATACGGTGGCTGCTTGCTTTCCGCATGCCTACGTTTGACCTCATCATTCGCCACCCAATACCAGTAGTGGCGAAAATCGATATTGCCGATCCTGTCCTGCTGGCTGAAGATGTAGTCAAGCAGTGTTATCTCCGTCAACTCTTGCATCCAGTATACTATCTGCTGCGCTGAGACTTGACTACCCATGTCATGATTAAGTTTCTTGTCCTTTCGTGCCTGAACAATGCCATAGTCAATTGCTGCTAGCAGTGGTTGCTCGCTGCGTAATGCAAGAAAAGGGGCCGTGTTCTGGAAATCCCGGTTCTGTCCTTTACCCCAGCCGGATTTCCGGGTGCCATTTATAATGCTGTTATAACGGGCACCTGCAGGTTGAAGGAAAACGCCATAAATCTGTTTGCGGTCACGAGTGAACAGTTCATTAACTGGCTGATAGGTATGAGGAAGCTTTTCCGCCTTCTGTAAGATCAGCCAGGCCTCATGGTTCATGTGGCGTGCTTTACTGTTTGCCGTCAGTTCGAGGCCCCGATGAGTGACCCGTTGCAAGTGTACGTCCTTATCGATACTCCTGTATACCGCCACAGGAACATGAATGGCACTATGCAGATAGCGGGAAAAGTGATAGTAAAGCAACGAGGAAGTGGAGAAGGTACCACTGGTCGTTCGGCTGTTCATCGTGGTCTTGAATGTGATCGGCTGTCCCGAGGCCTTTATTTCTTTGTGCAGGCTCGTGCCGCAGATACTACGCTCAAATACAGCAGGGGATGTTTTTTTCCCTGTAAGATGAAACACCTCCATGCCCGGGCTGGTGCTCCATGTTTTAGGACAGACGGCTATAGATTCATCGTACAGATTAATTCCACAGAATAACTGCTCCGTGCGTGTATCTTCATCCGAGTATTTTGCACCGGGCATTCTGTTAAGAACAATGCATTGTTCCTTGATTCCGTTAGGCGAGGAATAGCTGAAAATTTGGCCTTTCACATCTGATGAAGCATCAGTCATTTGTGTGACTACAGACAAACAAAATAGAAAGAGAACTTTGGTATTTACGCGCATAGATTTCTCCCTTCTTTAATCGACCCAGTGCAGTACATCACGAATTACCGACCAGCGCGGCTGCTTCTTTTTGAATTGTTTTCCCAGCACCCAGTAGTCATAAGCCTTCTGAATTGTCCCGTCCTTTTCCTTCATGCTGATCCAGATACGCATGAAATCCTTCAGGCTTTCTTCGCCATGCGGGATTGGGAATGCAGCGGGAATCTTTATTACATCAGGAACTGGGATAACAACAGAATACTCAGGATGCAACAGGCTCCAGGCACCTGCTTTTTCAACCGTAGCCACATAGGCATCGAGTTTGTCACCGTATTCTTCGATAAATTCCCTTGGCGTATTCACATCATGTAATTTAGCGTTTGGCAGCCAGGTCTGAAGTAATTCGACGACATAGGGCTCATTCACTGCCCCTAACGTGGGAGCTTTAAGATGATGCAATGCTTCGCTGGTGCTGAAATCTGCACGTTTGTAATCCTTTACCAGGAAGGCGACAGTACGGTCCATGACCGGTATGGTAAAGGCACCATTCAATGCAAGTCCCGGAGTCATTCCCAGGGCAGTCCCAATGTCACACTCACCGTTGTTTAGCTGATCGACTACGGTTTTCCAGCTTGAAGGTACCATCTCCAGGTTCACTTTTATATCGTGGGCAAGAATATGAAAGAGTTCAATATCGAGGCCTACCAGTTCGTTGGCACTATTGAAATAGGAAAACGGTACATCATCCTCGTTATAGCAAGCCCGCATAACACCTCGCTCGAGGATAGAGTCAAGGCGCTTTCCAACTACAGTTGTAGATTTTGAAGCAGGTTGTGAACGGAGGATATTTGCCGGCACATGTCCGTAAAGCATACGTAGCCTGTTTGCTTTTCTGCTGTCGCCAGAAACTGATTTTGTCAGTTTTTCATCAAGCGATGAAGCAGTATCCAGTTGACTGGAAGGTGCATCCTGAGACTTGTGATGTACCTTTTCAGGAACCCGGTCATGCATCAGGGCCATATTGGCGATAAGTTTGTCCTTATCATATGTATTATCAATGCTCTTCAACAACACAGTACGCACGCCAATAACAGTAACTCCAAGCAGCAAAATTGTCAGGGCTATGTAGCGCAATAATATAGCCCAGTTTACTTTGAGCAGGCCGCTCATGGAAAAAGCGCCCAGCAGTGTCAAAGTAAGCGTGAACATGGCCGCCAACAATGTAGCGAAACGTCCGTTGATGACCCCCGTAGTGATAAATAGCTGATAAAGGTCGCCGGGTATGCGCATGATATCGAGCAAAAAGGGTATGGCGATGTTCACATTGGCAAATAGACTCGCTATTCCGGTTCCTACCAGTAACGGATAATCTTTCACTTCGACGGCATAACCGGAAAACCAGCCGGCAAAGAGTACAAAACTCAGGGTAAACAACTTACCCGCATGCGGGAAATTGAACGACGCCGGTACTATGATCTCTACTGATGAATCGGCTGCAGCTTTGTCTTCTGCATAACGGCCAATCAAATCTTTGCTCTTCTCCATCAGGATAGGCAGCACTACGAAAAGGCTGCCGGTAGCAAATGCGGTCACCAGCGCGTCTTTTGTCGACCCGACGACGTCCCGGTAACTTAGAGGTGTTAGTGCTGTTACCAGTCCTGGCAGCACCCACAATGCCATCACCAGGGAGAGGGCGATGTAAGAATAGAGATAGACTTCGAGGCTGATGAAGTCAGCGAAGCTTAGAGTACCCGAAGCGCTGGCCATGATTGCAAATACACCAATCGGAGTCAGGTCCACAACAAAGTTGGCGATACGTGTCAGTAAATCTATAATCAGTGACATGCCGCCCAGCAAAGAGTCCTTTTTTTTGACGCCAATTAGAGCAACACCGAGTGCGATGCTAAACAACACAACAGCAGGGACAAGATTATTTGCCAGGGCATGAAATGGGTTTGCGGTGATGTAAAGGCTAAGAAAATCAACCTCAATCCGCGGCTCTACCATTGAAGCACTAAAAAATGTAGAACTCTCCCAGTCTGGAAAAGTATACGGAAAGAGAAAGACCACTGCTATCGTGATGGCCCATAATAGAAGCAGAATCAAGCCGCCTTTTTTGGCCAGTAGCAATGCGTCGCTATAACTTAAACTTCCAAGACCCAGAATCAGCGACAGCATTACATAAGGCAGTACAGTCATCTGTAATAGCTTTATCCAGACTTCACCAACCACTTCGAGGAAGCCGACCATTTCGCCAAAAAACAAACCAGTGATAAGACCTAGCCCCATGGATAGAAAAATCATAGAGGATAGACTGAGTTTGAATTTATACGAGGGCATATTCGAAATTATAAAGTGGAGGCTATATGGTTGAGATAATATTTTCAGGAGGCTCAGTATGGTGAGTACGAAGATATGTCATAACAGAGGCTCTATTATTCTGAATACAATAACATCTGGTACACATAATCATTCGAATTCAGGAATAATAACTGGTCAGAATTCAATGCTTTTATCCAGCATAAGAATCCACGAAGCCTCTCCCCGGGTTAACTTATATTGCAACTGCCGCATGGCTCCGGTTGGATTTGCATTAGTATCGCTCTCTGCATAGACAGGAAATCGACGTGCAAGAATGTTCTCAACTACAGCGAATTCATCATGTCCCATGTAGCCTCGGGAGTTATCCTTATCGTTCTCAATAGGAGGTAAATAGATTTCACTCAAAGACTTTTTATTATTTACAGCATAAGCGACTAAATCACCATAAGATCCACTGCCTGCAGAGTTTATATAAACATAGATCTCCGGTGATCCGTCCACATTTAAATCAGCAATCTCAGCATTCGTTACCGTTCCATCAATTTCCCGCTGAATGACTGAGTTATCAATACTCAGTCCAGCCGGGACAATAACCAGCTGATTTATTGATCCCTGGTTTGGGCTTGTGATGTGAAATGAAATGCCCTGAAGCTCAAGTTTGCTGTCAAAGCCATCTGGCTGTCGCAACTTTGGGCTCTCTGCTGTCTCATCTATCCTGATATCCAGTGTGTAATTTGCCTTTTCGTTTCGTCGTGCAGCGCTACGCATCATATAGACCTGTACCGTGTAAACTCCATCAAGCGGGAGCGTGCCGGAGTATTGGCTGCCATTAACGGACCCAATGAACATCGCTTCACCACCAGGGTCCTTTCCTGGTGCAAAGACGTTGAAATAGTTGACGGTGTTGCTGCTCTTCAGCGCAATCGTCATGGATTGCCCAGTCCTGGCACTGAGCCTGTAGTTAATTGACTGGTAACCGGATATCGTATCTTTTATCGTCACACCGTTGCTGCCGGGTGCAAACTGCACCTTTTCGTCGTGTGCATCTTCTGCGTATACCGGAAAGGATAGCGTGGCCAGTCCGATTACTAGCATGAGTAATGCTGATTTCATTATTTTCATAGATATTGGTTCTGCCATTTTCTACCAGCTTATATTCTGTTAATTGCGAATTTTCTATGTAAATTCATGTTATTACATTCTGACGGGCAAGCAAAGTTGATTCAACTTTCCAGCACAGTCATTGTTGTCTGGACTGACATGAGACATAGAGATGTGCCACTTTTCGATAGATTGTTATAATCAGCGTACAATGATACTAATAGTCCTTCAGATTATTGGTTTACTTGGAAAATAACCGCACTGTTTTAGGGTGCAAACTTGCCAATAAATGACAACTATAATATTTCTCTGAGGTCGTCCCACCATGCATTACCGCATTCTGTATTTTCTTACTGTTTTAGTTCTTTTTGCTCCGGCTTCTTTTGCTAAAAATACAGCCTCGCCAGTTGAATACAAGAACTGGATTCAGGATATGAAATCCAGTGAACAAGGTCCCTTTGACCGCATCCGTTGGTTTTGCAGTGATGGTACCGTGCTGCCACCGAAAGCTTACGCATGCAGCCAACACGGTGGTGGCCACCAGCATGGTGAGCTTAGCAAACATTCGCAGAGCCTGCGAAGCAATGGTTACTGGATTGCAAATCTGCTGGCTGGGATCGATGCGAAGAAAACTGTCGGTGGAGACGATTTCCAGGACCACTACAACCAGCTACTGATCGAGAAGTTCCTGATCACTATTGATGATGGCTGGATCATGCGTAAAGCACAGTTCTACCGCGGAGCCATTCAGGAAGAAGATGAACGTGAAGGTGCACGTGAACTTCTGATTACGATGCTAGCACAGCCGGAATGGACAGGTTTACGTTTTCCCGCTTTACGTATTGGCGCACGTTTGCTTCCTCATGGGCAGGACAATGCTTCTGTCCAGAAAGTTCGTCAGATGGCCGCTTCGCTTGCAGATTCCGATAAAGGATTTAAACCACTGCGAGTCAAAATACATGGCTCACCGGATGCTGGCGATGCGGCAACGGTACGCGAATATGCCGGCAAGATAAATAATAAAGAAAAGCAATCCAAATATCTGCAACTGGCTGATGAAATCGATCAGGTGTACCAGGCTGATCCATTAGCAGATTTGCTGGAACAAAATGCAGCCGTTTTCAGCGGCGGCCCCTGGCTGCAAAAAATACTACGTGATGCAGCAAATGCCTATGAAGCGGAAAATACGGCTGCCAACCATTATAGAGTGACTGGTAAACTGCTAGCGGACTTGCGCCGGTCTTTGACCAGGGTAAAAAGTCCATCAGCCAGATTGCGCGTAATGGATCTTAGTTTTGCTGTCGAAGCGGCAAATTTTCGTGCCAGCACCGAACTACGCGATATCCTGTCACAGGCGAATCGAGC
>JASJFV010000202.1:0-11611 GCA_033791885.1 Gammaproteobacteria bacterium
GAGGAGTACGCCAGTCTTCTCGGACTGCCGACGCTGCCACTGGACAATAAACGCTTGATCTCAGTAATGAAGCACCAGAGTCCTCCAACTCGCTTTGGTACAGAATATCGACAAGTGTTGAAAGAGTCGAAGAATGTTTCGGTTTATTTGCATTCGAATGTACAGGAGCTCGTGTCCAACGAGTCTGCATCACATATTACCAGCGCAGAAGTCGCCTGTATCGACGGTCCCAGGTATACAGTCTTAGCGAAACAATTTGTCCTGGCCACCGGTGGCCTGGAAAACCCACGGATTATGCTGCTGTCAAACAGGCACGCACCCGACGGCCTCGGCAATAGCCATGGCCTGGTAGGCAGGTACTATACCGATCACATACTGATTCGACCCGCACTGGACATATCACTTTCCCGTACTGGTATAGATTTTGACCTTTATACCAAATTACATGATGTCAATGGCGGCTTTATGTTTGGAATTATGACAGTGCCAGAAGAATTAACCCGTAAGGAAAAGCTGACACGCTTCAGATTTCATCTCTACGATCACCTGCCGAGATTTGATAGTCCAATTGGTGGCGTGTTTTCAAGCCTGGATGAGGCACCGGAAGTTAGTCCATTATCGAATGAACCCGGAAACTATATTTCTGTCCATATGGCAATGGAGCCCAGGCCTAATCCAGATGCCTTCGTTCGTTTGTCGAACAAACGGGATTTCTTTGGTCAACGAAAAATAGAAGTGAACTGGCAGGTCAGTAATGACGATAAAGCCAACGCTCACCGTGCCATCGAACTATGCGCATTAGAGTTTGCTCGAATGGGTTATGGCCGTGCATATGCCCCCATGTTGGATAAACCTGATGAATGGCCTGCAACCTTTACCTCAGGTAAACATCACTGTGGCACCACGCGCATGTCTGATAACCCGACAACCGGTGTAGTAGACCCAAACTGTAAAGTGTTCGATGTTGATAACCTGTATGTTACTGGAAGCTCAGTGTTCCCAACTATTGGCCATACTAATCCAACACTTAATTTGATCGCATTGTCTCTTCGTCTATCTGATCACCTGAAGGAGAAAATGACATGAATATTATGTCTACCTGCTGCTCCCGACGAGATATTCTAAAACTTACTGCATCTACCTCTTTAATTACCGTGCTATCAGTGTTTACAAGTGGCTGTGGTAGAAGTCTGGATTCTGTTGCGCGACAAATGACTGGAAATTTAAATCATCCAGAGAAAGCACGTGAAATAGGTAATATCTATATCAATAAAACCCCTGAAGTGCAGCAACAAACAGCAGAACAATTGACTGAAAATCTGCTTTCATCGCTGAATATTAATTCTGAAAACATCACAGGTAATACTTTGACCTCATTGGATGACCTGCTGCGTAAACAAATACGGCAGGACTTCATCAATGAGAATGTAGTGATAGTAAATGGCTGGATGTTATCCAGAACAGAACTAATGCTTTGCGCACTCGCAACAAAGATTTCCTGATCCCATAAGATTACCTATTAATCTTTAGGCATAGTCTATGGCATTTATTTACTAGATATATTGCCTCTTCAAAATCATATTCTGACCGCCCAGGCGTTTTGACCAGCCTTGGAATTAAACAGATAACTGCTACCCGCGCGAGTATTGCCAGAAGCCCAGCTGTAAAATAGTCTCTATTCTTGTAAATAAGTACACAAGCCTTATATGTATACTTAGTTTATTAGCGCAGCTGATCGTATAAAATAGACATATCTATTTTGCTAACGTAGGGGCTTTGGAATGTTATGGTTAAGTGAAGTGTTGTTGCAGCATCACGAATTGACATCGTTTGATGAATTGGTCGCTGTGGTGCGTAATGGCGGCGGGAAAAATGAAATGTTCTTTCGTATGGATGTAAAGCCGCCATTTTTTGATACCCCTGAAAACTGGGAAGAAGTTCTCGAAGCGTCTTTTACTTCCAGGGCCTAGCTATGTACTGGACTGAAAGCGCCGACAAAGAAAACAAGATCAAGATCCCAGATGATGTGGTTGATCTGAGCTTCAAGCTTGATTGTAAATGCCTGGCCAATGATCATGTCTGGGAACTGAGCCAGTCAATACAGAAAATATTGCCCTGGCTGGCCGATGAACCGCAGGCGGGGATTCATCAGATACACGGCGCAGAATCGATGAACGGCTGGAACAGACCTGATGACCCTGATTCGCTTATTCATTTGAGCAGACGTTCTAAAATGACCCTTCGCGTTCCCGCCCAACTTGTGCAAAAAGCACAAGAGCTCGAAGGTAAAGCATTAACTATTGGTGATAACTCACTGATAATAGGCAAGGGTGGGGTGAAATTACTCAGTCTATACGAGGTTCAGTTTTCCCGCTACGTTATCACCAGGCCGGAGATGGATGAAGAGGAATTTCTGCAGCAGGCCGTTGCGGAACTTAGAGAGATTGACATTCCTCCGCGTAAACTGCTTAGCGGAAAAAGCCAGTCATTCACCACCCCGCAAGGTAAAATCACAACGCGCAGCCTGCTGGTCGCTGACCTGGAACCACTGGAAGCCATCAGGCTGCAGGAAACAGGAATGGGTGATGGACGCCTGCTGGGTTGTGGCTTATTTGTACCTCACAAAGGTATAAAGCATGCAAAGGAAACCTGAAGTCTTTACTTATGACTTGATAAAACAGATTGATTGACGATTGGCCCCAACTAATCGACAATATTAATGTTTGATTATATATAATGTAGTCAAATATTTGCGACCGGAATTCATTGAAAATGGCGGCAACCAGCCAAACACGCGCAATATGAACAAAGAGATGGGTAAAACATGGGGAGAAAAAAATTGGTTCCAAGGAACTGTTTGATTTGTTTCCAGGTGGCCCAAGCAAGCAGGCAGGCCGTATTGGCGGTTTACCTGAGAGTCGTCGTAAGGGCGGTTACTAAAATAATATAGCCAGCCGCAGGTAATATCACCTGCCGGGCTAGCCCCTTTGGGATATGGCGACAGACATTAATTGTGGCTATATTCCTACAACTATACTATGTAATTGATTACTCAGCGGAGACGATCACATGAGCACTAAGCAGGAAAAAATTCAGCAGATGCTGGACATGCAGAAAAAATTTATTGCAAACGAACAGGCCAACGGCTTCGATGCAAAAGAATACTATACTCCTGAAGACGGATCTTTCCTTGATGGATATGTCGACAGCTACGATGATCTTGCTATCGAAGTTATGAACGAAGCTCATGGTGAGCGCGGTTCAGAACGGTAACAAGAGAAACAACTTTTCATTAAAAAGGCCGCATTTGCGGCCTTTTTTATTGTGGGTTCTTTTTACTACAGGCCATTTCTGAGCAAACTAAATATCCGCCCACATTCTAACCAGGTTGATGTAACTAGTGCTTATTTTCTGTGTAACTTCTGCATCAGGCTCTTTCTCTATCAGTTCGTCCCTGGCCTGGCCCAGGTTATAGAGCAATTCCCGCTGTGCCGGATCACGAATCATGCTTTGAGCCCAGGTCACGGCAACGAGACGTGAACCTTTGCTTACCGGAGCTACCTGGTGCAGGCTGCCAGACGGGTAAAGTATGGCATCTCCGGCAGGGAGCTTATGCCTGGCTTCACCGGTAGTCGTCATCAGAGTCAGGTCGCCACCTTCATATTCGTCTGGTTCATTAAGAAATACAGTAATTGACACATCAGTGCGGTAGCGGTCAGCCTGTCCCATAATCGGATCATCGACGTGATAACCGTATTGTTTACCCGGTGTATAACGCGCATAGAAAGGGGCGGCTATTCTGTGAGGCAGTACACCGTATTGATAAACGGGATGATTTACCAGATGCCCCATGACGATGTTATTGAGTCTGGCCATTTCAGGGTGGTTCTGCGGCAGTTCTTCGTTGTTTTTTACATTGACGGCTTCTTTACCTGCAGAGAGCTTGCCATCGACAAAGTGGGCTGAGTCGAGAATTTCCCTGACAATTGCCAGTTTGTCTGATGGAATGAGTCCCTTGATACGTAGTAACATAGGCTTGTTTGAATTCTAATAAAAGTGAACCCTTATGATACTTAAAGTTTTTCTTGAAGACCAAACCTATCCGGTTGAAATTCCAGATTATATTGTCACTGATGCAGAAGATTTCTTCAGCATACTCGATGCCGACATGGATAAAGGCTGGCAAATGAGCCAGATATGGGTTGAAAAACCTGATAACCATCAGCGTTGTCAGATCGTTGCAGATAAAATTCTCACTGCTTTGAATAACGATGACCAGAAAACCGGCGTCATGATGTCAGCCTATATACTGAATCGCATGCCGGGAACAAATGAGTTGCATTTATCGGTCAGCGGCGACATGAATGAACATGTCATTTCAGGAGACTGAAGCTGAGTTCAGATGTAAAAGGCTGGTATGTATATATGGTGCAATGCTGTGACAACAGCCTCTATACCGGAATTACGAATGATGTAGATGCCAGGATTGCCCAGCATAATAAAGGTAAAGGTGCGAAATACACTCGCTCAAGATGCCCAGTCACCCTGGTATATACAGAATGCTCTGGCAACAGGAGCGAAGCATTGAAACGCGAAATCCAGATTAAAAAGATGAGTCCACAGCAAAAACGGGATTTACTGGTGGACGAACTGCTAAACGAAGTGAAGCTCTCTAACGCTTTACCAGGCAGCAATAGCGCATAAACCTTCGGTCGGACTGCTTTTTTTCACTTCTATTAAGGCCCGGGCATTCCTCTAGAGACGTAAACTTCCAGTAACCAGATGAATAATTCACAACAACAGGGTAACCGCCGGATCGGGAAATGGATGATTTTTTCAGCCTGGCTGCTGGGCTTTGCCATGGTCACGCTGTATTTCAGTTATTTCCTCGAAAAAGAACAAAATCCCAACCAGTCTGTCTACAGCAGGCAAGGTGAATCTGGCGAAACTGAAGTAGTACTAAAGCGCAACCGCTATGGCCACTATGTGGTAACTGGGTCAATCAATGCAGTGACTGTGCAATTTATGCTTGATACAGGGGCAACGGATGTTGCTATACCGGCGAAAATTGCTGACAAACTGGCTCTCAGAAAAGGGCCTGAAAAACGTTATTCCACTGCTAACGGCATGGTAACGGCTTATTCGACGGTTCTGGACAGTGTTTCGATTGGTCCTATTGTGATTGAGAACGTCAGGGCAAGCATTAATCCCGGTTTGAAAGGCAAGCAGATTCTACTGGGCATGAGTGTGCTCAAGCGAATTGAATTCACACAGCGCGGGGATACATTGATACTGAAGGCACCATGAAACAGTTTTTGCTAACCCCGCATGAAGTGTTATTCCGAGAACCATGTCTGCCTCGTTTTTATTGCTTGAGCGACAGATCTAACAAGCAAAGTCGCTAACCTCGTAGTGAGCTTACTGCGGTGTAATAGTAGTTTTAATAGATAACTATTGGAGAGAAAATGAATTTAGCACGTTCCATCGGCCTGAGGCAGACGAGTGATATTGATGATGATGAACGTCAAAAGCTTCAGCTTTATATCAACCTGAAGCTGGCATCATCGGGCCAACCTATTGTAGTCGGTGATGATGAAGAGTTTCTTGCGACTGCACAGGATCTGCTAAAAAGCTACCGCGAGAAAAACCGCCTGCTGACAGATTATTTCTGTCCTGCGGACCAGAGAATCCAGTCTTTTCTGGAGCGCTACCTGTCTGAACTGCCTGAAGTAATGATTCCACGACTACCGGGCATGACATTTGTTCTTGATCGCCATGGTGTCGCCAGGGAACTGTCAATTCCTCTTGGAGAAGATGAATTTCACTCCGATATTGTTAATAGCTACCGCGTAAAGCAGGGCGTTTTACATAACCCGGCCAGTGACCGCAGGACCACGGAAGGTTCTTTTCACATCGCTGAAGGTGGTTTGCCTATACCGGGAGACAAAAAAGCCGTCCCACTGGCAACCTTCGCGGTGCTGCTAAAAGAAGCCTTATCACCCCCTGACAATCTGCTAAAGATACCTTTTACTGCCAACCTTGATAACCCGGCAAAGATGTTTATCTCTTTGCTGCTGCGTCCAATGGTTAGCCCGGAAGTACCCGGACAGGAAGCAGAAAAAAATATGGAAATCCGTTTCTTTGCACCGGGTAACCTGATTAGCAACCTGGATTTTGTAGAGTCTATTTTTGGCAATGGCGGCAACCCCTTCCTGGCCGAGTTCGATGCCGGCCTGGATGTAGAACGCTGGACGGGCCACACCGGCTGCGTCATTCTCGCTCCACATCTCCCCCAGCTGACAAAGAAGGCAGTTGGCCTGCCACATGTTGATGATGCGAATCCGCGCCAGCTGGCAGAAGGCATGTGCTGGCAGGATGAGGATGAACTGTATAACAACGGCATGCCGTTTAAGATCACCGCGCGTGATGAAAGCGGTGTTATCGTCACCATACTTGCTGATAACTACTATGGCTACTGTAAAAAAGAGGTAAAAACCCAGATTGGTTTTTCTGCCAACCTTTATGGTCTGGCTGAAGAAGAACACGCTGGCGGCGCGCTGGCCTTTCCACGTAGAAACCACGGTATCGAATTTGGCGCAGACTCCAGTACGCGGGAACCCGGTTACAGTTTTGATGATGTGGTTGAGCGCTATGGAGAGATCATGACACTGCAGCCCGAAGGCTACGGTATCGATAAAATGTATCCCGAGCTTATCTATGTTCGCCAGGATCTGTGCATGGACCTGGAAGAGCAAACTATAGAATGGGAAGTGGATGGAAATACCCAGACCATACGCCTGCAACCGGGAAAAACCTATATGCAGCCGAATGGCTACAAGGTAGAGATGCAGAAGCACCCCAGCGCACCTTCCTGGCGTTTAATCGGCACTGACCCTGAAGGAACTCTTTGTCATAAACCCTGTACCGTCTCCGGAGGGGGGAAATCAGAAATCTCAAAATCTATTGACGACACGGTGATATATGGACCGTTGTTTGTCGATGATTTACAAACTGACCTGGATCGAGTTGAAGAGATCTACAGACGTGATTACAGTGACCGTTTCAAAGAGGGATTTCAGTCAGTAGACAAGAACCCTTCGCGTTCACCGATCAGCTTGAAAAGAAGTCTAGGTTCTGTCATCAAGTTACTGACGCCATCACCCAGTTATCGGGATGAGTACAATGAATGGCTCAGCACCATACCACCAAGAATCCTTGCACTGGTGTTCATCATCAAGCGCTTCTACCGGGACACCTGGGGAGAGGACTGGAGAGATTACATTACCGTTGATGAGATTGACGGCGCTGCAGGTCATGAAATAAAGATGTATGGCCGGCGTATTATTGCTTCGTATCTGCGCATCGGCTTTGATGAAGCGGGGAAGTGGCGTATTTTTAAAGTGCGGCAGGACTTTATTGCAACAGAAAAAATCCAGAAAGAAGATGATATTACTGCGTCTATCGTCGTACCTGCGAAGTGCCTGACTGGCTGCCAGGACAGTATCGAAAGTGAAAACAGTGTCAAGCTGGTTGCTAACTGCGAATTCAGACTGTTCCAGCGACCTGATGATGCCATCATTCCAGGCTTTGATACACAGGCTGAATCGGACATCGCAAAACCCGGTAACTTCCTCGCCAATTATGAGCCACTGGAGGGCGAAAAGCTGGCTGAAGTGGTTGATGACGTTCTGACTTTTGATAATTATTCAGAACCGATGAAGCAGCTTCTGCAGCAGGCCTATGAAGAATCTAGTGGCTTTGTTGTTTCATCTGCACATCCGAGACTGGTTGATGGAAAAGCCAGCAAAAACCCCAGGTACCTGCAGACCCGTCAGGACCTGGTCGAACCTGTTCGCAACTATATAGCTGAAATGGGTTCACGCTTTCATCGCAAGCTATCATTGCATCAGGCCATTTGTCATCCTGTTGATGCCGTGCTGACCGGGCGTCGAAATAATCCGCCGGAACCGGGTGTGCGCCCACTGGCTGTTTACAATCCTATCCATTACCAGGAATTACCGGAACTCTTCATGGATTTCATCTGCAGTCTGACGGGAAAATCCCCGTCGACGACAGGTGCTGGCAGTGAGGGTGCTCTTACCAAGGGGCCGTTCAATGCCTTAAGGCCAACGGTAGATCTGAATAATGCCCTGGTATCCTATATTCTGACCGGTTATGCAGGCTATTCCAGTTCCGCAGGGCATGTTGGGCCCAACGTCAGGGTAAATCATGACATCAGCCTGCTGGTGCCGGAAATCTGGTCAAGATTATCAAATGAGCAGCGTAAACCCGCGGTGATGATTGAAAATGGCTATCTCGAACCACTGGAGGACTTCGAGTACGATGGAAGAACTATCCTGGCAAGCCGTCTCGGCTACCGCATCACAGACCGGTTTGTGCACGGTTTCCTCGGAAAAATCTTTGACAATCCCAATGCTGTTTTTACAGAAGCCATTTTAAAGCCTGAAACACAGGGGCTGGAAATTTTCGTTGATGGCATCGACAACATCGTTGAGGCACAACACAATGTTGCCCAGCGTTATATTGATGACGGAAGCATCGATGATGCCTGTCCACCACTGCATGCCCTGTTGCACATCATGGCAGAAGGCGAATACCAGGGCATGAATATCCGCCATCCCGATATCAGGAAGCTGTTCAGCCGGGATTACCTGCTGCAATCAGACTGGTACCAGCAACGCCTCAAAACCAAGCAGGAGAAAGAGTGCAGGCTCTGGCGGCAGCATGTCGCATACCTTGAAAGTTTTAGTAATAAGAGCGGTTATGCTGATGTCATTGAAGAAATGAACATTGCTGAAAAGCTGACTGCCGCACAGCAGCGTCTGGGTTACGTGCAGAGTGATGAATACCTGGAGAAATTGGCAGGAACCCTGGGGGCAGATTCTTTAGGGGCTCAGGGGCAGGTCAAAGGTTAAAAAGGAAAGGTAAAAGAGCAGAGAAAAGCAAAGTCTCCACCCATACTATGAGCTTGCTTTCCATTTCCTTTTTTCCCCTGATCTCAAGCAAATACAACCCAGGTGGTGGCGATATATTTAACCCCTTTTTCTAACGTGACAGCCCGGTGCTCATGCGTCCAGAAGGGCGGGAATAAAACCAGCTTGCCGCGCTCAGGCTTAATTTTGGCATCCTGAAACAAAAACTCTGTTTCACCGCCCGGGCCTTCAACATCATTCAGATACCAGAGGGCAACCAGCTGCCGCTGGCTGAAATCATGACTGCCGCCGTCGATGTGCCAGTGATAATACTCACCGGGATTATAACGCTGCAGGTTGTAACCCATGTCCTTAAACGGCCCCTTGAAATAGACGTACTTCTCCCTGAATTCCAGGATCGCCCGGCCGAGTGACTGAAACAGCGCCCGATCGATGTCCTTCCACTCCGGTTTGCCGCTGACGACCAGGTCCGTGGTCTTTTTAATACTCTGGTTGCTCGATACAGTCTGGCCTATTCGTCCCGGGTACTGTTCATCTTCGCTGGCTTCGAAACGGCGTACCATTTCATCACACAGTTCGGCCGGCAGTGCGTTCATTTTCTCGAAAATAAATGTATTTGGGCTGATTTCCCGCAGTGATTTGAGTTCAGTACTGGCTGGCATATTGCTCATGGTATTTTCATTCGCTTAAGTGATCGCTATTTGTTTTTAGTAGCGCCCTGAAATCATAACGCCCGTGATTCAATAAAATGCTGGAATTTATCACGGTCTATTTTACCTTCTTTCTGAAACATATCCTGCAGAGTTTTAGCAACAGATAACCAGTGATCCTGTCCTGCCTGGGCCAGGCTCTCAAATTGTTTCGTTGAATTGTCAATTAACCAGCTGTCATAGGCTTCACGCAGGGCCGGGAACAGAACTTTTCGCATATTACCCATATTGGCAATATAAAAATGCAGCCGCGCCGGTTCGAGATTCTCGATGATGCTCGGAATAGTCATAATACAATCAGCCAGGTTATCCCTTATAGAACGCAGCATCAGTTCAACTGGAGGGTGATCAGCAGCGCTTATCATTTCCTGCCAGCTGTTCCCCAGTAGCTTTCCTGCCGTGATTTCACCTATCTCATGGGCAACCAGGGTGTCTATTTCCCGGTCACACATTAGCTGCAGGCTTTGCTGAAGATTATTTTTAAAATCATAACAGGCAATAGCACGCACCAGCGGAGACTGTTGCTTGTTCCACAGGCTTTCTTCTACTTTTTCCCATACAGTGCGGCGCAGAGATTCGCTGCGGATGAAAATGGTACTGCCCTGACTCAGTGCAGGAGGTGCAGACAGTTCACGCGCGTATTCCCTGCCGCTGACGATAATCTGGTATTCATCATGGTCATGTTTCTGCTCAATATCGGCAAGGAAGAAATGGGGTTTACCACGCAGAATGTAACCGGCACTGTATACAAGGTTGTCTTTTTGCAGCACATCATTAATGCCGTCTATATCGAAAGGCTCATATTTCTCATCACCAATGGTCAACTGGCTAAAAGGGGATTCCTCAAGCGTTTCCCACAGTGATTCGCGCTCAGTCAGCCATTTACCGATATTGTCATTTTCAATAAGGTCATCAAACCCCATTGCATGTTCCCAGCGATAGTACTCCCGCATCTTCAGCAGATAGATGCAGAGCGTGTAGTTACCAGCATGCGTCGCATCGGAGATGTGGCAATTATGCTGCACATGCTGCTGTAATTTGCTTAGTTTTATGTCCATACACTACCTGTGACGATATGCTCATCAATGATACGAGTTATTGTAGAATATGCTACTTGAATAATAACTGGAGTTTATTGTGAGAATTCGTAGTAAGTGGAGCGCAAAGAATCGTGATCGTTCACCTGAAGAAATCGCAGGGGTAGTTGCGTTTATCGCCTGGCGCATATGTACACAGGCCGTTCTGGAGCTTGAGAATAACGGCTTTCAGACAGACACCCAGGTTCAACGCCTGGCAATCATCTGGGAATTCGCAGCCTTTCTTATTCATGTTACCGATCGCATGATGTACGAGAAGATGGATGAAGAGGAGCGTGCCGTGTTTATCTCTGCTATGGCAAAAGCGATGGCGCAAACCATGCAGGACAATATGGAAGACTTTATGGGGCATGGACACTATAAACCTGAACTGATCAATACACTCAATTTGCGCATGAATGAATACGCACGATTCAGCTATAGCGAAGAAAGTGGCCCATCATTCCCAATGTTGCGATATTTTGGTGAGAATGTGACAGCCGTCATGGGTGAACGCCAGAAGAAATGGGTGACTACGCAGGTGATCGATATAGAAGCACCTGATGCAATAAAGACACTGAAACGGGGGATCGCCAATCTGTTACCGGATGATGAGGAAAATAACCAGACTTGAAGGTACCCTGTAATCAGACAGGGTTTTGTACATCAACGTATGCCTAATTCCCGCATTCAGGACTGTACTCATCATGGCAGGTGTTTATGGATAGAGCCTGTGTCTTGCCGATTACCGAAAACTAATATTGCACAGACAATAAACAGGTAATTTCATATTAAATATTGCTGGTGAAAATGTCATGAAAACGATGAGCGCGGATGGGAGTTGAGTGATGGCATTTTTTCATGACAACCG
>JASJFV010000203.1:0-11336 GCA_033791885.1 Gammaproteobacteria bacterium
TATATCAATACCCAGCAGGGACTCTGCTCTACTAAATAGTATCATCAGATTTATCGAGACTGACCCCATTGGTTCTAGGTATTTAGCCTGTAATATATTCAGCCCAAGCAGGCTCCAATCCTTTTTTGCTTCACAATATCAACATTTGGGAAGAGACTCCATCCAGGTTATTTTTAGATTCATCGAACATTTGCATGTTATTAATATGTCCCTGAACATATCCACATTGCGCAGAGACATGTGTGATATCTTCATCTCTACTATTGTAGTTGCTGACAAATAAAACCACGACAGGTACGAAGCTATAGTCTGAATAGCCCTGGGGAAGATAAATGGAGTTATGGCAAATATTCTTATTAATGGCTGTCGGTGTTTGTGCCGGCTGGCTCAATGTAATGGCAGGAGGGGGTTCTTTATTAACGGTGCCTGTCATGCTGTTCATGGATATCCCTGCTCCTGTCGCTAACGGAACCAACAGAATTGCAATACTGGCACAGAATATAACTGCTGTTTACGCCTTTTTCCGCAACGGTTTTTCTGATTTTAAGCTGAGTCTCAGCTTGTCTTTTGCCGCTTCGATTGGGGCTGTTGGCGGTGCCTTTCTCGGCGTTGAACTCGATGGCATCTGGTTTGACCGCATTCTCGCCATCGTTATGATACTTGTGATGATCGTAATGGCGACAGGCAAGAAAATAAGTCATAACACTAATGAAAACTCACAGCCAAAAAATCTGCTTTTAGGTCATATCTGTATGATAGGTGCCGGATTCTGGGGTGGTTTTATTCAGGTTGGTGTAGGCTTTGTATTGATGCCTATACTGCACAGGGTTATGGGGTTTAACCTTGTACGTGTCAATATGTATAAAGTATTTATCGTTCTCAGTTATACCATCGTCGCCCTGTCAATATTTGCAACACAGTTGCAGTTGCTGTGGTGGGCTGGACTGGGACTGGCATTGGGTAATTCGATTGGAGGCTGGTATGGTGCACACACGACCATCCACAAAGGAGAATCCTGGATCAAGGCTGTAATGTATATTACATTGTCCTGTTTTATTATTAAGTTGCTGTTCTTTTAGTTCATCCGGCGATATCTATTTCTGTGACTTAACAGGGAGGGTTAATAATCATCACTTAAGAAAAGCCCATCAATCCCGGCAACCATAAAACAATACCCGGCAGCGCAATTAACACTGCAATAGTAATGACATCAGCGATAAAGAATGGTGTCACACCACGAAAAACATCCTGTACAGAACATTCCGGCCGTACACCGGCAACGACAAAGCAGTTAAGCCCGATTGGCGGTGTGATCAGACATATTTCTGCCATTTTGACAACAATAATGCCAAACCAGATCGAGCAACCAACACCAGATACACCAAAGGCGGAATCAGCTGCTGTAACCGCCTCACCACCATTCAAAGCAATCACTGCAGGGTATACCACGGGTAGCGTCAATAGCAGCATACCGATAGCATCCATGAACATTCCAAGCACGGCATATGCTAAAAGAATCATAATCAGCGTCAACATCGGGCTTTGATCAAGACTCGTGATCCAGCTTGAAAATGCACCCGGAAGATCAGCAAACCCGAGGAAGCGCACGTATATCAGCACACCCCAGATTATAGTGAAAATCATTACGGTGAGCTTTGCTGTTTCCATCAAGGAACTGCGTAACTCTTTCCAGCGCATACCTTTGAATAAAGCCATAACGAGAATTATAAAGGCACCCAGCGAGCCCGCTTCGGTTGGTGTACCCACCCCGCCATAAATACAGACCATGATAATTGCGATGACTAAGAAAATAGGCATAGCACCGGGCAGACTCTGAAAGCGCTGTTTCCAGCTAAAACCCGTAACTGGTGGCCCAAAGTTTTTTCGAGTGGTTGCTAATAAAACCACCAGGCCACCATAGATAAGAGCTGAAACGGCTCCCGGTAAAAAACCTGCCATCAACAATGCACCAACATCCTGCTCAACGATGATGGCATAAATTACCAGTATTGCAGAAGGAGGTATGAGCGATGCCAACGTTCCGCCTGCCGCAACAACACCTGCGGCAAACCGTTTGTCATATCCCAGCTTCAACATTTCCGGAATTGCAATGCGCGCAAACACGGCAGATGTAGCAACAGAGGCACCCGATACTGCAGCAAAACCGGCTGTAGAAAAAACTGTAGCCACACCCATACCACCAGGCAGCCAGCCGACCCAGCGCTTGGCGGCCTCGAATAAAGCGCGTGTTAGACCAGCATGGTAAGCGAGGAAACCAATAAGAATAAAAGTAGGAATAAGTGATAAGGCTAAGGTCGACACCTTGGAGTGAGGGATAGTGCCGGCCATTTTAATCGCCACAAGCAGGCCTTTTTCAAAACCTAATTTGGCACTAAAAATCCAGACCAGACCAAAAAAACCGGCCGTCGCTGCAGCAAAAGCAACACGCACACCAATGACCACCAACAGCATCATAAGGGCGGTCACCCAGAGGCCGATACTGACGCTATCCATACTTGCCATGGATGCAAATATGCCCATTATTCTTTTTCCTTTATGTCATCAGAAACAATATCATCGGAAATAATAATAGACGCGGCTTCTTTCGCAGCAACAGTGGCAGCATCTTCGATTAACGGCACGGCAACGGGCTGGTCACTATTCTCAGCAGCAGCGCGGATATAGCCCCAGATTTGTAACAGTAGACGTAGAGCGAGAACAGTTAATGCAAACGGCACGATAAATTTTGCCGGCCACGTCGGGAGGTCAATATCTAAAGATGAATCGCCAATGCTGTATGCACGCCAGAAATGCAAATATGATCCATAGATCAGTGCCAGGGTAAGCAACAGCATAATAACGGAGGAAACTAATTCAACTATCCAGAGCCGTCTGCCGTGCAAACGGCTGACCAGCATGTCCATGCGGATGTGACCACCTTCCCTTTGGGTATAGGCGATGCCTAAAAATGCCATGAATGCCATTGACTGTTCTACCCAGTCAATATATCCATCTATTGGCATATCGAATAGCCATCGGCCCAGAACATTCACCGTGGCGAAGAGAACCAGTGCGATAATAATTATACCGCCGAGTAAATTTAAAGCTGATTCAAGTTTTAAAAAAGTCTGGTCGGCTAAACTTAATTTAGACTTGTCTAGCAGGATAGTGGTTGAGCCTGACATGAATATGCCTTTTTCAGTTCAGCGGATGGGAACAAATGATTCGTGTCGATACAAAACTATCAGCATTAATTATAAATAGCCACACTGATACTGAAATCAGCATGGCTATTTTTCTTCGGAATTACTTATTAACCGAGGCTTCAGTAACGTTATTAAACAAGGCTTCAGTAAAGTCGAATAAAGCTTGAGCATCAAAATTTTCACTGTTTTCTTTTACCCAGTCTTTACGAACCGTATCAGATAACTCATTCAGCTTCGTGGTTTGCTCTGGCGTAAATGTTACCTGGGTTAAACCAGCGTCTTTGATCGCCTGCTCATACTTTTTCGTTGTGTTATTGTCGTAGTTATCAACATAGTAGGCGATGGCTTCATCTACAGAACCAAGCAATGCTTCCCTGTGTGCAGGCTCGAGACTATTCAGTGCATCAGTGTTAACTACTACAGGACAATTTGCTGTACCTAAATTAAGGTTAGTCGTCGCCCATTTACCCACTTTATAGGTTTTTGTTGCTAAATGTGCATGAGGTGCAAATGAAGCCGCATCAATCACACCCGAATCCATTGACTGACGGACTTCAGAAAAAGGAACGCCTGTTTTAATGGCGCCTTCCTGAGTTAATACGCCCATAATACCGCCAGGTCCTCGAATGCGCAGGCCATTAAAGTCTGACAGATCATTCAGTGCGTCACTTTTACTAATAATATTATATTGTGGCATTGGTGAGGGCATTAACAGCGTGGTATTCCAACGAGCAAGATCTTTTACCACAGCAGGGTGTTTGTATACCTCGGCAGATATTTCTGCAATACGCGCTAGTGACACATTACGCGAGAAAGGGAGTTCAGTTACTGTAATGGTAGGGTTCTTTTTCTTGTGATAGAAAGAGCAAAACTGGGCCATTTCAAAAGCGCCAATAGAAATACCATCTAAATTTTCGCGTGACTTTGAAAGTCCACCATAAGAAATATTCAGCTTGAAATCGCCATTTGTTTTTTTCTCGACTAATTCAGCGAGCTTCTCAACGTTTTCTGTAAATGCGCGCCTCTTGCCCCATAGCGATACATTCCATTCGGTAGCAGCATAGACTTCTGCAGTGATGAAAGTGCTTATAAACACTAACAGGACAGCTCTTGTTATATGAAACATAAATATTCTCCAGTGATGATCATGTTCGATTTACTGTAACAGATTGAAAAATAGTGCGGATATCGGCTGTAAAGTATTTATCTGCAAAACAGCTTCAAATCAGCTTTAGTAAAGGATCACCAGAAATTGTAGTAATCCAATATAGCTTTTCAGTCTAATATCAATAAACCTGGTTAAAATCTTATTTTGTTTATAGCTAGATAATACAGATTCAACTGCCGATGCACTGACAGCTGGTTTCAAATCAGAGAATACCTGATGCTACTCATGAAAGACCACTTTTCTAATGGGGTATCATAAATCCGTCATGTTAATTTATATTGGCATTTCCTGCCTGTTTCTTATTCTTGTTAGGTTTTATGAGTTAAATACTCAGTCATGATACTGAAGATCATCTCGTGATTTGCATCTCTCCACACTCCTTTCTCAAACAGCAATCCCTGCATACAGGCTGCTTTCGGCATATATCCTTAGCGTGAATAACAATTAGCGCATGATATTGATTGAAAAGTCCCACATCATTATCCAGCGCCTGCTCAAAACCTGCCCGTAATACTTCATAACTGGCATCATGCCGAAGCAGACCCAGACGAGAAAATAAACGTCGCGTATAGGCATCGATAACAAAGACCGGCTTTTCCAGTGCATACAATAATATATCGTCGGCAGTTTCAGGCCCTATACCATGCACCCGAAGCAGATTTTCACGTAATGCTTTTAGTGATTTTTGCTTCAGCTGGGCAATATCACCCTGTTCTACCAACCACTGGCAGAGGGACTTTAGTCTTTTGGCTTTTATATTAAAGTAGCCGCTGCTGACAATTAATGAGGCAAGTTCATTGATGGGCGCTTTACTCATCGCCAGTGGTGTCATCATCTCAGCTTGTTTCAGGCGCTCAATTGCAGCACTTGCGTTCGTCCAGGCCGTATTTTGTACCAGCACTGCACCAACCATGACTTCGAAGGGAGTGTCGGCTGGCCACCAGTGTTGCGGGCCGTAATGTAAATTCAGAATATCGTAAATGCGTTGATACTGATTGTCATTATCATCCACGTGTGCGGCGTCGCACCGGTTGGCGACTTGTCTTTCTGCCTTTGTTGCCTTTGCTTGTTTTATCGTATGAAGAACCCCTCGAGTCATCGCTGGAAGAGTCTTTTCTTCTGCTCTTGTTATCGCCTTTACGACCGCCTGAAGACTTATCATACTTCTTCCGATCCTTCTGACCAGTAGATCTTTTGTTTGATGGCCGGGCTTTATTGACTTGTGGCTTTTCTATTTTGTTGCGCATGCCGACAGATTGCATCAGTTGTGTGACCTGTTTTTCAGGCAGGTCTTTATATTGGCCACGCAACAAACGCGGCAACGCTATCATGCCGTAGCGTATCCTGATCAAGCGGCTAACTTTCAATCCTACTGCATCCCACAGGCGACGAACTTCCCGGTTCCTGCCTTCTTTCAGCACCACGTGATACCAGCGGTTGCTGCCACTGCCCTCTGCTTCGCTGATGGAAACGAATGCAGCCGGTCCGTCTTCAAGTTCTATGCCATCAAGTAGTTGCTGTATCTGCTCAGGGGTCGCCTCTCCCAGCACTCGAACAGCGTATTCGCGTTCAATTTCGGATGAGGGGTGCATCAGGCGGTTGGCAAGATCACCATTATTGGTTGCTAGCAGCAAACCTGAAGTATTGAGATCAAGCCTGCCTACCAGAACCCAGCGATCATGCTTGGCACGTGGCAATAATTCAAAAACCGTTTTATTGTGTTCGGGGTCATTTCTTGAACAAATGGTACCTTCGGGCTTGTTTAAGATGAGAACGCGGGTCGGGGCTTTTTGCCTTAACCGCAAAGGTTTTCCATTCAGTGTGAATCGCTGTTCGCGAGTAATCAGCTGGCCAATTTCGGCCGGCTTTCCATCGACGCTAATACGGCCTTCCTTGATCCATGACTCAATTTGCCGGCGCGAACCCACACCAGCCTGTGCCATGACTTTCTGGATGCGTTCAGGTTTCATCGCGTTTCTGGAATCTCCGCGTCAGCCTGATCACTTTCTTCACTATCTGTAGTGGAATGCTCAGCTGCAGAATCAGTCTCTACTACCGGCATATCCTCCACAGTAAACTTTTCATCATTAACAGGCGCTTCATCAGCTTTCTCTGCATTCTCTATAAAATCTGATTGCGGACTGTTTTCAGCACCTTTTTCGTTAGCCTTGTGATCCTCGTCCTTCTCAGAATCGTCAGCATCTGCAGATTCCTCATTACGGCTTTCAAGTGGCAACTTCATGTTGAGTTCGTCGGCAATGGTATCCAGGTCACGGATGTCCTGTAACGAAGGTAGCTGGCTCAAGCCTTCAAGGTTAAAGTACTCAAGAAATGTCCTCGTGGTCGCAAACAGTGCCGGTTTACCCGGCACGTCACGCACCCCGACCTGGCGTATCCAGTCACGCTCAACCAGGGTACGGATAATGTCGGTGCTGACTGCCACACCTCGTATTTCTTCAATCTCACCACGTGTAACAGGCTGGCGATAAGCAATAATGGCCAATGTTTCGAGCATTGCACGTGAGTAGCGTGGAGGTCTGCCAGCAGTGAGACGTGCCAGCCATGGAGAATACTCTTCACGCGTCTGTAAACGATAGCCTTTATCTATTCGCTTGAGTTCAAAACCCCGGTTCGCATATTCCTGTTCCAGTTCGAACAGCAAGTCTTTGACTGCTGAGCGCTCAGGCTTTGTCGTATCAGTAAACATACCTAATAAACGGTCTACCGTGATTGGCTCACCACTGACCATGATAGCCGCTTCAATAATGTTCTTTAGTTCGTTAGGCTGGCTAGTGCTAGCAAGTCCTGTTTCTGGCTTTTCACTCATACCCTTTTCCATTTCCATCAATCACGCTGCTGCTTTTACATGTATTGGTGCAAACTGCTCGTTCTGTACTATCAGCAGCAGGTGTTCTTTCAGCAGTTCGAGGATGGCCATAAAGGTAACCACTATGCCCATCTTCCCTTCTGTTTTGTCAAACAAGGACTCAAAAACAATAAACTCCCTGTTATTGACCTTATCCAGCACCATGCTCATTCTTTCCCTGATAGATAAAACCTCACGGTTAATATTAAAACTCTTCTTCTCATCTGTCCTTTTGACTACTTCGGAAAATGCCATTAACAGGTCGTGAATCTCAACATGGGGGTCTATCCGTTTTGGCTTCACGTGATCTCGATGTGGATTGGCCAGATACAGATCTCGTCCAAGGCGTGGAAGCTTTTCAATGTCCAGGGCTGCCTGTCGGTAACGTTCATATTCCTGTAAACGCCTGACCAGCATTGCCCGTGGATCTTCTTCTTCCTCACTTTCCGATTCCGGTCTGGGCAGCAGCATACGGGATTTAATTTCTGCCAGCATTGCTGCCATTACCATGTACTCGGCAGCGAGATCCAGGTTCATCATCTGCATCAGGTCTATGTAGCCCATATACTGGCGAGTTATTTCGGCGACAGGGATATCGAGAATATCCAGGTTCTGCTTTCGGATCAGGTACAACAACAGGTCCAACGGCCCCTCGAATGTGTCAAGGAAGACCTCCATTGCCTCAGGGGGAATGTACAGATCCTTGGGCGGTGTCGTAACCACTTCACCACGCACCATGGCGAAAGGCATTTCCTCCTGGATGATCTCCTGTGTCATCAGTTCCAGTCCAGGCCCATATTCTGACGCACTTCACGCATCGTTTCTTCAGCAACTTCACGTGCGTGCTCGCAGCCATCCGAGATGATATTACGCACCAGGCTTGGATCGTTTACGTAGGGTTGTGCGCGTTCAATTAGAGTGTTTTGCTCTTTCAACAGTTCATCAATCAGCGGCCCCTTGCAATCAAGGCAGCCAATACCGGCGGTAGAACAGCCCTCCTCAACCCAGTTACGAATCTCATCACTGGAATAGATCAGGTGGAATTGCCATACAGGACATTTACCAGGGTCGCCAGGATCAGTTCGACGAACACGTGCCGGGTCGGTAGGCATTGCACGTATAGTCTTTTCCAGTCGTTCCGGATCATCACGTAATTTGATGGTGTTGTTATAGGATTTTGACATCTTCTGTCCATCCAGCCCAGGGACCTTCGATGCTTTTGTCAATTTTGCCTCCGGTTCAACCAGGATTACCCGGCCACCTCCCTCCAGGTAACCGAACAGCCGCTCCTTATCACCCAGGGTCAGGTTCTTCTGCTCATCCAGTAATGCATGTGCGCGGGCAAGCGCATCGTGATCACCCTGCTGAGTGTAGGCTGTCCGCAGAGAACGATACATTTTAGCCGCTTTCTTGCCCATCTTTTTCACTGCCGCTTCAGCCTTTTCTTCAAACCCCGGCTCACGGCCGTAAAGATGGTTGAAGCGCCTCGCTACTTCCCGGGTCAATTCAATGTGCGGCACCTGGTCTTCACCGACAGGTACCAGTCCGGCTCGATAGATAAGGATGTCGGCAGCCTGCAGCAGGGGATAGCCGAGAAAGCCCAGAGTAGCCAGGTCTCGCTCGCGTAATTTTTCCTGCTGGTCTTTGAAACTCGGCACCCTTTCCAGCCTGCCCAGAGGCATAAACATGGACAATAACAGCGACAATTCTGCATGCTCCGGCACGTGCGACTGGATGAACAACGTCGCGCTGCCGGGATCTATGCCGGCAGCCAGCCAGTCAATCACCATGTCCTGGATATTTTCGGAGATGACTGACGGTTCTTCGTAATGTGTGGTCAGTGCATGCCAGTCTGCGACGAAAAAGAAGCATTCATACTCGTGCTGCAGGGCCACCCAGTTTTTCAGCACACCATGATAATGACCAAGATGCAGACGGCCGGTTGGACGCATGCCGGAGACTACGCGCTCCGGTCTGCCAGAAGTTGTTATCAATCTAGACTCCGTGTCAGGTTATGTATTGTACAAGCCCGAAAATCGGGATGGAGAATAATGATGCCATAAAAGAAAGAAAGGCAGAAAGAGGTAAAATTAGTATATTGCCCAGCATGCCAGTTGCCAGCAGACCGAGCATAATAAACAGGCCATAGGGTTCCAGCTTGCTATAAGGCCTTGCCAGCGATAGTGGCAATAATCCGACAGCTACACGCCCGCCATCCAGTGGCGGGATGGGTATCAGGTTAACCAGCATCAGGATAGTGTTGATATACAGCCCTGCCACTGACATTAATAGCAGCGGCAAAGCCGCATAACCCGGCAGGTACTGCGCAATGAACCCTACCAGGCCCCAGATAAATGCCATGACCAGATTAGCACCCGGGCCTGCCAGTGCGACATAGACCATATCTCGCTTGGGCTGGTTCAGATTGGCAAAATTAACCGGAACAGGCTTTGCCCAGCCAAACAGAAACCCACCCATGGCAAGTAATAATCCCGGCACCAGCACCGTGCCTACTGGATCAACATGCTTTAAAGGATTTAACGTAAGGCGGCCAGCCATTTTCGCCGTACTGTCGCCGAATCGCAATGCGACCCAGCCATGTGCCACCTCATGGACAGTAATAGCAAATAACACTGGTACCGCCCAGGTAATAATTTTTTGAATCAATGAGAGTTCTTGCATCGGCGGATTATAGCTGGAATTGATGAATCAGGGTAAAGGTTAAAGAAGGAAAGGAGGAAAGGGGAAAGGTTATAGTAAAATCAAAGGCCTGAATTCATAGAGTAAATTCCTGTCGCATTTTCCCCTTTCCTCTGATTCACTCAAATGGGGAAGGGTCTCCTTTACCTACCCTAATCACTTCCGGCGCCCCACTCACCATATCAACCACTGTTGTCGCTTCCAGACCACAGAACCCGCCATCAATAATAAGATCAACCTGCTTGCCCAGTTTCTCACGTATTTCATCAGGATCGCTTAGAGGATGATCGTCATCAGGCAAAATTAACGTACTGCTCATCAGTGGCTGATCGAGCAGATCCAGCAATGCCAGGCTGATGTTGTTATCTGGAACACGGATACCAATGGTTTTGCGCTTGGGATTCTGCAGACGGCGTGGGACCTCTCCCGTCGCCTTGAGGATGAAGGTATATGCGCCGGGGGTAAAGTGTTTCAACAGTCGATAAACATTATTTTCGACTTTGGCGTAGATCGATAACTCTGACAGATCACGACACACCAGGGTGAAATTATGCCTGGCATCGACGCGTCTGATTGCACGTATACGATCCAGTGCCTGCTTATCGCCAATCAGGCATCCAAGGGCATAGCTGGAATCGGTTGGATAGGCTATTACGCCCCCTCTGTTGATTATCTCCACAGCCTGATTGATAAGGCGTTTCTGGGGATTATCTGGATGAATTTCGAAATACTGTGCCATGACGATTAAGACTAGCTAATATAGAGATCACTGGATATTTATTATAGCGGATTTGATATCAGAATTGCCCGAATAGTTGGACGGTGAGACAATACATCGCCATTCCCCCATATCTTATATCGTTATATAACGGCACCGATAATGCCGGTCTTACTTACTAACTTACGCGGAGATAATAAGTATATGTATTATGTAATTACTGGAACTGATGTTGCAGGTAGCCTGGAAAGTCGACTCTCTGCCAGGCCGGAACACCTGGCCAGGCTCAAACAATTGCAGGATGAAGGACGGCTGCTCACAGCAGGCCCCCTTCCCGCCATTGATTCAGATGACCCCGGTTCTGCAGGATTTACAGGCAGCCTGATCATTGCTGAATTTGACTCTCTGACGGCAGCCGAGCAGTGGGCAGAGGAAGACCCATATATCGTAGCTGGCGTTTACGATACCGTTACCGTTAAACCTTTCAAAAAGGTATTTCCGCAATGAATCGAGCTAAAATGATACGTGAAATGCTTTCCTCGTCCCTGGCTCCCGAGAGCCTGGAAGTGATTGACAGATCACATGAACACGCGGGTCATGAAGGCGCAAAAAGTGGTGGTGGGCACTTTGATGTCATTATCATTGCCGAGGGGTTTAATGGTATGAGCACTGTACAAC
>JASJFV010000204.1:0-4185 GCA_033791885.1 Gammaproteobacteria bacterium
TTGAGAATATCGAGCAAAGCATCAGCGACGCGGACCAGTTGCTGGCAACCTTTGGTGCTCTGCTTCGTATCGCACGTATTGAAGCCGGTGGCTTAAGAGACAACATCGAGAAGGTAGATCTTGCTGCACTTATACGGGATGCAGGGGAACTCTACGATGTTGTGGCTGGAGAAAAGCAAATTAGTTTCGATATCCAGCTTGAAGCATCCCCCATAGTAGATGGCGATCGTGATCTATTGTTTCAGGCGATCATCAACCTGCTCGATAATGCCATCAAGTACTCTCCCGAAGCCGGTTGCATTACGCTTCACCTGGCTGACCAGAATGGATGCGCAGTGCTGACAATTTCAGATCACGGACCGGGCATACCTGCCGAGGAACAAGACAAGGTCCTGCAGCGTTTTTATCGCATGGACAAGAGTCGGACTCTGCCAGGCAGCGGGTTGGGACTCAGTCTCGTAGCAGCCGTGGCGGCTATGCACAATGCACAACTTGTGCTTGGTGATAACCAGCCGGGTCTGGTTGCTGAACTACGCTTCCAGTGCATTCATAGAAGATCAGAGTAAGATCAAACGGCTTGTATGTCACAAACCATGGCCGGGGATAATTACGATCCTCTACAGCGATTGACTGGGTCTGTATCTGTACGTTTGCCTAGTACACTTTATTCAGACACTAAAACTTTATAACAACCGGAGAACTATGAAATGAGGAAACTGCTGCCAATGATCCTGCTGGTTTCATGTGCTGTCACTCAACATACCGCAACCGCTGCTGACGAGAAGCCTGCCACTGATTCACGAATCGTCAATACCATGGATCTGGCACTGGAGCCGACGTTAAAGAATGGTGCTGATCAGGGAGCAGTCAGAACATTTCAGGGAACAGAGACACATGGCTCAATAGGTGAAGCAGGTGCGTGGAACTTGCGTACAGGGGTTACTCATAACCGCCTGCGCTGTGCTACCTACGAAACAGGTATACAACTAGGTAAAGGGAACCCTGCCTGTACAAAAGTAGAATGGCAGACCGATATCAGCTACGGCAGCAGTCGAAGACACTGTAACAGCGCAGTTATGATTCACCAGGGTAGCGGGAAGTTCACCGGCAGCGATGACATTTACCAGTCCTCAACCTGTGTGCGAGTTGTCACAAAGTGTACGGGCGCCTGCTGACACATCAAGCCTGTGTGAAGAGTAAGTGTACTCACATCGAATGCAATCTAGTTTGGAGGCAGGAATTGTTAAAAAATATAATTGCAGTTGTAACACTCTCGCTGGTCTCAGCAAGTGTGTTTGGTCAACGTGTCGACAGTCCTGACAGGATTTTCACAGATCAAATAAGCTATGTGGCTGAACCCACCGCACGACTTGCCAGGTGTGGCCGCATGGGCTTTGCAGAGCATTTGATTGATGTGTACGTTGACCTTTTTGCAAATTCATTAAGAACACCACCAGGATTACTACGTGATCGACTTTTCGAGATGTCATATAAACAGTATGACCGATTGCAGGCAGATAACTGGCCCGACCCGCGAACTGCTAGCCTTGAATGCGCTGCACCCACACAGCGTGCGCTCGAATTAATTGCCAGGTGGAATTTCCGCTAACGACTCATTGCTGATTATCACAATCAACTGAATCATCGGCGGAATAACCAGGTAGCCGGAATAAGGTTCATCACTTTCTACCGAGGGTATGCGAAGGGAGTTGGCGAATAGATGCTTGTAATCCTGTGTGAACTGACTCGGATGTTTAAAGCCAGTTGTGTGCAGACTTCTACAACCGAGTGGCATGAAGGATTCGACTGGCTCAGTAACCGTCGCGCGGCATTTAGCTTCCAGCGTTTAACGAAGACATTGGGCGGGGTGCCATAGTTGTGATCACCACTGGGAACTTCGTGGACGTTAAACAAGTACTGCTGATGACTTTCAAGAAGGTATTCCACCAAACCTGGATATTATAGTAGATCTCCAAGTCCCTTGAACTTGAATGTCAATGCACCGGATGGGCAGATATCGACGCAACGGCCGCAGCGCGTGCAGTCCGCACCAATCTCGACTTTTTCACTGCGGGCGCGTCCTTGTATCACCGTATCGAGTACATGTGGCACCAGGCAGACCTTGCGGCAATCGTCTTCATGCAGGCAACTGCTCAATTCATACTTGACGCAAAGCGGTGATGTGGCACCGATAAAGCCATAAGTGAGCCCAATTGGACAGGCGTAACGACACCACGCGCGACGTGAATAAAATATTTCGATCAGCAGAAGAAATCCCACCCATAGTAAGGCCAGCCCAGGTCCGTAGATCAATGCTCTGCTGAGGATGCCCGTTGGCGAGATTGTTTCATACACTGTATAGCCGCTAAGCAGTGCCAGTACGACGAAAATAAACCATAACCAGGGGCGTGCGCGGCGATCTAACGGGTGGTCAGTAACAAACTTCTTCTTCGCAAGTTTGATATGCAACATCTCCGCCCATTCTGCGAGCAGGTGGTAGGGACATACCCAGGAGCAGAACGTGCGACCGCCGAGCAGCCACCAGCCGATGGTGACAGTCACCATGCCGATAAGCAGATTCAGAACCACAACTTTATATGCCAGGATCACCTGCAGCGCTGAATTCAGGTCGGCCATATGGAAACCGACAAAGCGTGATGCTGTTAAAGCCCCTTCGAGTATTTGTATGTCGAGATAATAAGATAGTACGAACAGCAGGTTCACCAGTATCAGCACAGACCAGCGTTTGAGACGGAGCTTCTCTAATGGCGGTTTCCTGGCTTTATCCGTTTGCTCTATACGAATAACTTCGATGCGTTTCTTTTTTTCCTCGTCAGTACGCTGAAAGGCATGTAACTCTTTAGCGCCGGTTGTGAAATCCTCTGCTCCGGGCTTTTGCGGATCATTGCCAAGCAGTTCCGACAGGGAACGAAATAATCGGTTCATGACGTCCACCAAACATATTTACTTAGTACGGAGACGGCAAGCTAGATCACATTTATTTGATCTGCTATTTGATCTGCATTAGATGTGTTTCTCGAAAACGCGACATCTATTTCTGAATTGACTTCAGGTATTGGCTGATCTCGTAAGTGGTGATGCTCTCGATGTCGGCACTGAAATTAGGCATCTTCTGTTCCTGCCCTGCAGGGACATGATGCATGCCGGCAACAGCTCTTAATACCCGCTCTGCAACACACACGTCTCCCGTCTGTTTCAAAGCAGTCAAATCAGATGCCATAATATTCAGAGAGGCGACTAACCGTCCATTGCCATCCGCGTTGACACCATGGCAGTTGGAACAGAATATTTTGAAGTGCTCATGGCCCTTTCTTATGGCCTCATCCTGGGCGGGATCTGCAAGAGCAAGATCATAACCAAGGAGCCCCGTGACAATCATAAAAAATAACGTAACTTTCTTTTTCATGTGCATCGAACCTCAAGCTGAAGGTGTACTTAGCGCGCAGACCCATTTTAGCTGAATTCCCAAAATTAATCGAAGTACGAATACCCTTTTTAGTCAATGAGGCAGATATAATTGCTTGTTGTAGCCTTCTTTCTAGTGAATACTACATCTATTACTATGAGGAGCTAAAAAGCGATGGAAGACAAAACTAGCAAACAGGCAATGAAGGCCGAGAAGAAAGCAAAAAAAGCTGAAATGAAGGCTGCTAAGAGAGCAAAAAATGCCGAGAAGAAGGCCAAAAAGGCTGAAATGAAGGCAGCCAGAAAAGTCAGAAAGGCCAAGAAGAAGGCAGAAAAAGCATTAAAGAAGGCGACTAAGAAAGCCAGAAAGGCTGAAAAGAAGGCAAAAAAAGCTTTGGATAAAGCTGCTAAGCATGCCAGAAAAGCCGAAAAGAAGGCCGAAAAGAAAATGAGAAAAGATTTAAAGAAGGCAAAAAAATCCGAGAGAGAAGCCGCTATAAGAGCGATGCATGAACCGCATTAGCTATAGCTTGCCACAGCACAATGTCAGAGGTCACACACTGAAGCACCTGTAACTGTTTAGGTGCCTATGTCTTGTTGCACATGTTGTTATCACAACATCATCGTGCACGATGATGTAAGTGAAATTGGTCAATATCTCTGCTCATCACTACATACAAAGGGAAAACGATTCAGCTTATATCTCTGTTAGCAACTTGAGGAGAATTGGTGCAAATTAGAGAATCAACAAGACAGGAT
>JASJFV010000205.1:0-5282 GCA_033791885.1 Gammaproteobacteria bacterium
TGCGCGCCAATTTTCTGAATTTTAAACTGGTCGGACATATGCCCCTGTCGGAACAGGTGAAAGCAAATGGTGGTGAATCTAATCGGATGGAAATATTCCAGTTCTGTGATGCCAATATTGCCGCCAAAATGGTTAAGCACAGTATGGCATTCGCAGGCTATCTGCCGTGCCGAATCTCACTGGTATTAGACGATGCAGGCCAGGCCTGGTTAATTACATTAAACATGGATAAGACCATGGGAGATGCCGCATTACCTGAAGCGCTAAAGGGGCTGGGAATAACAGTTCGAAACAATATCTACTCGATAATGAGTGCCGGTGCAGAAGGCGATTTATAAGTAGGGTTAAAATTATTCATGCTTGAGTCAATTCATACCTGACTCGAGCATGCAAATCAATTTACCAGGTCTTTCTCGAAACCTGATCGTCCAGATCAGGTTGTATGTTTTGCACCAGTTGTGGTGCAAAACGGATGGCAGGTTGATGCTTGTCAGTTTTACAGAAACCAGTGCTTAAATTCTAAATTCTGATGGTGAGATCTGACTAAATCGTGAAGTTTATTGGCTGGTTGTAGAGAGGGAAGTGATATATTGGAGTAGCCAGGAAGGTTTGACTTGGGTTGGAAAGGGTGATTATACTTGACAATAGTTTCAGGCAGTTGACGAGCAGCGGCCTGACACGGGATAAACCACGAGCAGTCTGCTATCGGTTGGGTTCTTGTTCACACCGGGTAATAAATGATAGATGAAACCATCAGGATATCTGGCAAGTTTCAGGTCGAAATCAAGTCTGACTACAAGCTTGAACGTGACCGGAAACATACCACCTACACGATTGAAACTTATGCTTTCGTCCCCAACAGTCTCGACGTCAGCCATGACACCTATCCGAAATATCTCTTTTACAGGGATACACAAACCTACATTCGGTTCAAGATACCAACTGTCCTGCTGCACGATATTGCCGCTGTCGAGAGCAGGCCATTTAAGTTGCTGGAAGATAGTCTGCGGGACCTGGTGGCGAAGAAGACCGATGAGACAGCCCGTAGTTGTGAAAACCAGATCAGGCTGTTCTGTTGTGTTCTGAAAAGTTCTGTCAAGGACTATGTTGCACTGATCGGGGATGTGGGTTCTGCTACCGACGCAGGGCACCTGGTCGAGCATTATCATACCAGCCTGGTTAAGATTCTTTCACGATTCAGAAAGCTTGCTAAAAATACTGGCCTGTCTTCGATGGATGAAAGAATTCGTTCCATCTATGCGTTTGCCGATGAATATAGCAGTATTTTCATTGAGCAAAACACATTCGATATCCTGCTGAGGACCAGAAAATTCGAAGACGACAATTCTGCTGTTCACAGGACAATGTTGCTCAAACTGATAAGAAACGAAAAGAGATATCGCACCGAAAAGGGTTACCCATCTGTGGCTAGTGCCGATACGGATAATGAGGAGTTTCTTTATCGCCGCGGAGTCCTCAAGAGGCTTATGGAAAGTATCCTTTTCCTCAATACGAGAGTTCGCGCAGAGGGTAAAATAACCGAACAGGTTATTTACAGCCTGGCGGCCGGGCTGGCTATGGTGTTTGCGACAACAGTTGCATTTCTTACTCAGCAAAAATATGGAAATTTCACCATGGCCTTCTTTGTTGCTCTTGTGGTCAGCTATATGTTGAAGGACCGCCTCAAGGAAATGGGACGCCTGTATGTTAACAAGAAAGTGCAGGGTCGGTTCTTTGACCAGAAGGTGCACATCTATGGTGGTTCCGGAGGTAATCAGTTGGGTTTTATCCGGGAGGGTTTTCGGTTCATTTCTGAAGCCAGCCTGCAACCGGTAATCCGCAGTCTTAGAAATCGTGATCCAATCACCCTGATTGACAATGAACGATTGGGCGAGAAAATAATTTTGTACAGGAAAAGTCTGCAGATTTTCTCCCGTGATTTTGAGCAGGTTTATCACGGCATCCCGATAGACGGGCTTACCGATATTTGGCGAGTCGATATGACCAGATTTGTCCGCAAGATGGATAATCCGAAGAAGCCACTTTTTGTGCTGGATGGTGAAGGTTATCGCAATGCGAAGGCCAGCAAGGTCTACCATATTAACCTGGTGATCAGATATGTTGCCTCGCATGGCGAGGAATTCAAACGTTTTCGTATTGTGCTGAATCGTGGCGGTATAAAACGGATCGAGACAGTCGAAAACAAATAAAGGGGGTTCGATATGCTGGGTTTCTCTAAATTCTTCAAAAAGCCACCCGAACTGGTTGCTGCAATCGATCTGGGATCAAACAGTTTTCATATGATTGTTGCGCGTATGTCTGAAGGTAACCTTCAAATAATCGATCGCATGAAGGAGATGGTCCGGCTGGGTGCCGGTTTGCAGGATAACAATACACTTTCTGATGAGGCGCAGTCCCGCGCGCTGGATTGTCTCCAGCGCTTTGGGCAGCGCCTGCGCTCTATGCCGGAGGGCAGTGTTCGTGCGGTCGGCACAAACACACTACGCCAGGCGAATATTGAAGGTGGTTTCCTGACCTTGGCCGAACAGGCACTCGGCCATCCTATCGAGATCATAGCCGGTCGCGAAGAGGCGCGTCTGGTCTATCTCGGCGTATCCCACGGACTGGCTGCGACCGATGAACGTCGACTGGTAGTCGATATCGGAGGGGGAAGCACAGAATTGATTATCGGCGATGGGTTCGAGACAATTCAGCGAGAAAGCCTGCACATGGGATGTGTCAGCATGAGTCGTGAGTACTTTGATGACGGGTCCATCACCAACAGGAGCATGGACAAGGCCAGGCTTGCATCCCGTCTGGAGGTCAGGCCGGTTGAAACCAGCTACCGGAATATAGGATGGCAGACTGCAGTCGGCAGTTCGGGAACCATTCGCTCGATACGCGATGTAGTACAGGCGGCGGGCTGGAGTGACGCGGGTATAACGCTGACGTCGATGCAGAAGTTGCGCGACAGCATGCTGAAAGCAGGGTCGTTGAAAGATCTGAAACTGGAAGGGCTTAGCGACGAGCGTAAACCCGTATTCCCCGGCGGCTTCGCAGTACTCTTCGGTGTCTTCGAGGCATTGGGCATAGAGCAGATGGGTGTCTCTGACGAGGCTCTCCGCGAAGGTCTGCTATATGACCTGATGGGCCGTATCCGACATAATGATATACGCGGACGTTCCGTCACCACCTTTTCCAGCCGTTGTGGTGTTGATGTCAAACATGCAGCGCGTGTCGAGTCCACTGCGTTGCAGTTACTGAAAGGGGTCGAAAAGCCATGGGGGCTGCCTATTGAGGAGTTTGGTGACATGCTATCCTGGGCCGTGCGCCTGCATGAGGTCGGCTTGGTAGTGTCGCACAGTCAGTACCAGAAACATGGCGCATACCTGCTCGAACATGCGGATCTTTCAGGTTTCTCCGGACCTGAGCAGCGCATACTTGCGGCGCTGGTGCGCGGCCATCGCCGGAAATTTCCCCAGTCTATCTTTGCTGCCCTGCCTGAACCCTGTGATAGTTCGGCAAGTAAACTTTGTATCGTGTTGCGACTTGCCGTGCTGTTCCACCGCAGCCGCGATGATTCGCTACTTCCACGCATGCGGACGAAAGCAGGAAAGATGAGCCTCAATATTGTGTTTCCAAAGGGCTGGCTGGAAACGCATCCACTTACACAGGCCGAGCTGGAGCGCGAAGCGACGTATTTGAGGGCGGCAGACTTTAAGCTCAAGTTCACCTGAACTGATGGCTATAAAAAAAGGGGTCAGGTATCATATTGACTATTGTATAGGTTCCCTTGTGTTTTCTGAATGCCCAGACCACTGCGAATAGAATATGAAGATGCCTGTTACCATGTTATGAATCGTGGTCGTTCAGGTTAGAAAAAATTTCATGATGAAGATTACTATAAAGCTTTCCTGATAACATCGGCTGAAGAGCACCGGCGCTTTGGCATCCTGATAAGTCGCTAACCGCCTTCTCGCCCAATGCGGCTAATGTAACCACGAATGTATCTTTGGATACATACACACCTTGTTTGTTCTACTAGAATGACATTACTAGTCAGCGCGGTAGAGTAGAAAATAATGTACCGCGTTGGTTGTCAATGTACCTGTCACGTGAATTAAAAAGAATCTATGTAAAACAAGAAACAGATTTAACAGGAAGTAAGCATCTTTTTCTTCGTTTGAAAACCAGAAAAAATTCAAGCATCTGTTTGTTGATACATGCAAGGCACGAGTATAAGTTGTGAAAATTATTGCGACATATGTTATTACAGCGGTGTCAATGTCGAATTTGTGATGGGCATATTTTATTACAGCTATGTGAAATCTCGTCTTATCATAGCGGTATCAGCTGAATCAAAAGCGTAGTTTTACCAATGCCACTGTGCGCGCATAAGCTAATTAGTGGCAGCGGCAACGGAATCATGATAACAAACCTTCATCTTGTAATAGATCACGTAGTAATGTGTCACGTTGTTCAGCGGTATTTATATTTCTGAATGTTTCCGGACAATCCGAAAAATCAGTCAGCGCAACCTGGTGTTGTTTGTACCAGAAATCAACTTTTCTTTCACCAGAGTTAAGGAATGAATTGAGACTCGTTTTTAATGTCGTTGGCATTAGTGCATAAACAGATTGCATGCGGTCACCGTCGTGTGCGACAGCAATGTCAGGATTTTCATCATCAACTGTTTTATCATTTAAGGAGAAAATTAATCTCTCTACCAGGTCGTTAGGTAATAATGGCCCGTCACATGGCAAGGTAATAATATGACTGGTTGTTGCCATTTTCATCGCACTAAAGAAACCGGCTAAAGGGCCTTGAAAATCATCTAAGGTGTCAGAAATAACAGGATAGCCATAGGCAGAATACTGTTCCTGGTTTCGATTGGCGTTGAGTATTATGGTTTCAACCTGTGGTTTTATCGCATCGATAACATATTCGATTAATGGTCGGCTTGCTAGTTCAATTAGGCCTTTATCCTGACCATGCATTCGTCTGCCTTTACCACCAGCAAGGATGACTGCTGTTACATTCTGTTTATTTAGCATATTCGTTCAGGTGTTTTTTGTATTGTATTGAACCTAAATTAATCAGTTGACCGCTTGAGACTCTGTTTAAGTGAATGATCTTAAAGTAAAAAGAGTTAAATACCCAATTCACCCAGTGGGTGAAGACGCTACAGCATTCATAGCAGCCTTGCCCACTCGCCTGACTAAGCAAAAAAAACGGCAATGGAGCGACCATAGCCTTATTTTTTTGCTACGCCAGTCAAGCCG
>JASJFV010000206.1:0-6333 GCA_033791885.1 Gammaproteobacteria bacterium
ACTGTTTTTGACATGACCTCTGTACCTTTTTCCTTTGGAAGTGGATGATGAATTTAATATTCATCTAATTTTTATATGGGTATATTGTATTTACTGATGAAAAAAGTAAAGTTTTTATCAAAGCCTGTTTACTTTGGGTGATGAACTCTTTTATCATTATAATCGGCACGGGTATTTGACTTAAATCAAGGCTTGTATCAACCCGTACCCTTGTATCAACCCGTACCAGAGAGAGAAAAGCGGTGAAAGGCGGCGGGAGAGTTGTACGCTTTTTTTGCTATGAGACAGCGTCAGGCAATTTCAAAAAGAAACACTATTTCTCTACATTTTTCCCAAACAAACAGTCATCGGCAGCTGTGTTCTGCAGAGATCTGTGAACGGGGAAGTTTTGGCAGTATTTTAATATGAAAAGAACAATGTCAAAGGAGTAAGCGATGAGTCAACTAACACCGCAGGAGCAGGAAGCGATAAAAGATGCTCCAAAAGGTACCTATGCACTAATGCTTGCGCTGGCAGTAATTATGACAGCTGGCTGGGTATATATGTTTTTCTTCATGTTTCTGAAACATGGCCCGATCAGTTAGGAGAATAAACAATGCAAGATCCGCTTAAAGCAATTTGCGATGACGACCTTGAACGGCGCTGGTTATGGATTTCTCTTTTACTCGCGGGCGGCATGGGTTTTTTACTCGGGATGTATGCCCTGAAGAGTAATTTGCACCCGCCAAGTAATGTTGAAACGATTGATTCCTCACGCTTACACCTGACAGAAGAGTTTGCTGAAGACAATCTTGGGGTGAAGGAAAACGAAGATGGCAGCCTGACGGTCACCATGGTGGCCGCCCGTTATGGCTTCTTCCCACCCGTTATTGAAGTTCCCACCGATACCCCGGTCAAATTTCGCGTAGCCAGTGCTGACGTGCTGCACGGCTTTCATGTGCCGTATACCAATGCAGCAACCATGATAGTGCCCGGTTATGTGTCAGAAGTGAGCACCAGTTTTCCAACCGCAGGCACCTATTCATTCCTCTGTAATGAATATTGTGGCCTCGGTCATGACAGTATGTGGTCAAGGCTGACGGTAGTGAATAAAACTGACGGAGGGGATAAATAATGAATAACAAAACTTCTGCCAGTCTCGGATTGGCAAACATGTGGGTGGCGTTCATTTTCTTCGCAGTCGCAGCCGTACTCGGCCTGTATCAGACAGTCGAGAGAATGGATATCATTCCGGGTCTGAAGTCACCTGAGCTGTATTTTGCCAGTGTGTCAACTCATGGCGTTCTGATGGGTTTCGTGCTGACTACGTTTTTTGTCATGGGTTTCGGTTACTACGCTGCTTCAACCAGTCTAAAGCAGGAAATATGGAGTAAGCCTTTTGCCTGGTTTGGCTTCTGGCTGTCGCTGATCGGTGTACTGATCGCCGCTGTGCCGCTGCTAACTGGCAACGCCTCAGTACTGTACACCTTTTATCCGCCGTTGATGGCTCATCCAGCATTTTATATTGGCGCTACTTTACTGGTCGTTGGCTCGTGGGTCTGGTGCCTGCAGATGGTCATGATGATGAGCTCATGGAAGAAGGCCAACCCGGGCGAAACTGTTCCGCTGGTCATGTATGGAACGACTGCTAATGCCATTCTCTGGTTTATTACCAGTCTTGGTGTCGCTTCAGAAGTTCTGTTCCAGCTTATTCCATGGTCACTGGGAATCATTGATACCGTTGACGTCGGACTTGCACGTACACTGTTTTCCTGGACTTTGCATGCGATCGTTTACTTCTGGCTTTTCCCTGCCTATATAGCTCTCTATACACTGGTTCCGGCAGCGGCAGGCGGCAGAGTATTCAGTGACCAGATGGGTCGCGTAGCCTTCATCCTGTTACTGCTGTTCTCAGTGCCGATTGGTTTCCATCATTTATATATGGATCCTTTCCAGGCAGCGGGCTGGAAATTTCTGCACATGACAGGCACCTTCATGGTCTCTGTGCCCACCTTGCTGACTGGATTTACCGTCATTGCCTCACTTGAAGTGGCCGGGCGTCTGCGCGGAGGCAAGGGCCTGTTCGGATGGATAGGCGCCTTACCATGGAATAACCCTATCGTACTTGCCGCACTGCTGGCCCTGCTGATGCTTACCTTCGGTGGCTTTGGCGGCATGATTAATGCCAGTTATTCGATGAACGCCATGGTACATAATACACAGTGGATTACCGGGCACTTTCACCTGATCTTCGCCGGTACAACCGTTATTATGTATTTCGGCACGGCTTACTATTTATGGCCGAAGATGTCGGGTAAAGCACTTTACTCGACTAAACTCGCTGTCTATCAGCTGTGGTTCTGGTTCATTGGCATGCTGGTGCTGACTTTGCCCTGGCATCAGCTAGGAATAGCCGGTCAGCCTCGTCGTATATCATCAACACCCTACGATGAATCACTGGTGCAAAGCTGGATTACCGCGGAGTACGCGATGATTGCCGGTGGTCTGGTGCTGGTTGTTTCTGCGCTGATGCTGGTATACAACCTGTTTAAGACACATGGCAATGCGCAGGCAGAAACTAATCTCGAAGTAGAATATGCAGAATCACTGCATTCCACTGCACGTATGCCGAAGCTGATGAATAGTTTTGGCTTCTGGGTTGCACTGATCGTGATCTACATGGTCGCCAGTTATGGCTATCCAATTCTACAATTCTTCCTGATGGAAACCTTCGGTACTGTGCCATGGAGTATATAAAAATGATGCGTTTGATAACTGTTTTTATTGGTATGGCTGTACTGGTACCGCTTGCGAATGCAGAGCCGTCATCGGCAGTTGCTTTTGATTTGCCGACAATTAAGTTACTCAGATCAGCCGATCCGGCCAATGGCGAGGCACTGGCAAAAGAAAGCAAATGCTCCAAGTGTCACGGTGATGCAGGTGTTTCCGATGATCCGGATGATGTCAATATTGCCGGCATGAGTTCCTCTTATCTTTTCAAGCAGCTTAAGGACTACCAGGACAAGAAGCGTGATGACAGGGATATGTACAAGAAGGTCAAAGCGCTTGATGATAAGCAGCTGGCAGACCTGTCTGCATGGTATGCCAGTCTTGAACCGGCAAAGGCGGGTGAAAATAAGACAGTAACTCCTGAAATTCAGAAACTGATCACACATGGCGACCCGGAGAGACTGCTTAAAGCCTGTGCAGCCTGTCATGGGCGCAAAGGACGGGGTGGTCAATTTGATCATCCAGCACTTGCAGGGCAGAACAAGACCTACCTGGTTGATAGCATGGTTGCCTTCAAGGATGAAGATCGTACTAACGATATTTACTCACGCATGCGTACTGTGAGTGAAGTTCTGACTGAGGAAGAAATCGAGGCACTGGCAGATTATTATGCTGCCGATCTGCCTGAAGAATAGCAGAGCAAACGGTCCGCTTGAGTAGTTGTTTCCATTGCGGCCTGCCGGTTCCGGCAGGCCCGCATCCTCCTGTTCTGGAGGTAGAAGGTTCTGAGAGAGAGTTCTGCTGTCATGGTTGCCAGGCAGTATGCAAGGCAATTGTCGATGCAGGGCTTGCCGATTACTACCATCATCGCAGCGGCTCTGCAACTTCCGCCGACCAGCCGGTCATCCCTGATTTTTTAAGCCGGGTCAGTCTCTACGATAGGCCCGAAATTCAGAAAGGCTTCGTTTTACAGGAGCAAGGCTGGAGCGAGGCCGCATTGCTGCTGGAAAACATTCGCTGTCCCGCCTGCCTGTGGCTGAATGAAAAGCATCTGCGCAATCTGCCCGGGGTGATAGATGTTCATATCGATGATGTTACCCAGCGTGCACGCGTGCGCTGGGATCCGCAGAGCATTCAACTCAGCGAAATTCTTACCGCCATTGCTGATATAGGCTATATCGCTCACCCCTACGATGCCTCTCGCGGCGAGTACCTGCAAAAATTACGTCGCCACCGAAGCACCGAGAAGCTGATATTTGCCGGCGCAGTCGGCATGCTGGTGATGAATTTCTCGATCGCGACCTACTTTATGAGCGACATGGATGCCTCAGGTCAGCTGCCGTTGTGGATCACTATTGGCCGCTGGACCAGCCTGGTACTGGTGACGATGATCATGGCCTTTTCAGGCCAGGAATTTTTTGCCGGTGCCTGGAACGATATAAGAAATCGTCGCCTGGGCATGGATATCCCGGTCGTACTCGGACTTTGTGCTGCCTATGCCGGCAGTCTATATACCACGATCACGGCCCATGGCGAGGTCTATTTTGACTCCATCGCCATGTTTGTTTTTTTTCTGCTGCTGGCTCGTCGTTTTGAACTTGGCGGTAAGCTCATCGCAGCGGACCATCTTGAGCGACTGGCCCGTGTCATACCGGGAACCGCACAACGTATAGACGAGGATGGACAAAGGCACAGTGTTGCCGTAGAAGAACTTGTGCCCGGTGACCTGGTGCGCCTTGTTCCCGGTGAAACCGTCCCTGTCGATGGAGAGATCAGCAGCGGGACCAGCAGCTTTGATGAGTCACTGCTGACAGGGGAGTCGCGTCCAGTACTGAAACAAACAGGTGATAACGTGGTGGCCGGCTCAGTCAACGGCGACCAGCCTGTTGTCATCCGGGTGTCAAAAACTATCCAGTCTTCGGCTCTCAGTGAAATTCGTCAACAGGTTGAGTATGGACTGGAACAACGCCCGCATTATGCCGAACTGGCCGAACGCGTGGCGAGCGTATTTGTTGCAATCATACTGGTGATTGCTTTCGCCACAGCCATGTTCTGGCTACTGGCCGGATCAGATAACTGGCTGCCGAGCACGATTGCCGTATTGATAGTGACCTGTCCCTGTGCGCTGGCACTGGCGACGCCGGTGGCGTTGACGGTTAGCGCCGGGCGTTTGATTAAACTTGGCATTCTACCGTTGCGCATGCGTGCGCTGGATGCGCTGGCAAAGTGTAATTATTTTGTTTTCGATAAGACAGGCACCCTGACAGCGGGCACACCAAGTGTTGTTCATGTCATTGCTCTCCCGGGTGTCGACGAAACGCGGGCAACACAATTAGCAGCGGCGATGTCTGCAGATTCGGAACACCCGATAGCGAAGGCATTGCGATCGATTGAAGTACCGTCGCAAATTATCGCAGAGAAGATTAAGAACGTACCCGGGGCTGGAATCAGTGCCAGCATCGATAACAATGAGTGGCGCTTTGGCAAGCAGGAATTTGCACTCTCTGCAGCATTACTGGATAACGAAATACAGGAACAAATCGACGCCAGCCGAAAGCAGGGCCAGACAGTATCGCTGCTGTCAAACAATGACACCGTGCAGGCCATCTTTATATTTGAGGATCCGTTGCGACCCGGCATAGAAGAAATGCTCTCAGGGCTTGCCGAGATACCTAACACGCACTTTTCAATTCTCAGCGGTGATGCCCGCAGCAGTGTGGAGAAAATTGGCCAGCAGCTTGGTATTGATGACTGTCATGGCGGTATGACACCACCGCAGAAGCTGGCATGGATTGAATCCAGGCAGCAACAAGGCTATCGAATTGCGATGTTTGGCGATGGAATAAATGATGCCCCGGCACTGGCTGCAGCAGATGTGTCTATATCCTTTTCTGCGGCGACAGACCTGGCCAATGTCAGCAGTGATTTTCTGATACTCGGCAAGGATGCCAGCGTGCTGGTTGATGCCCGGAATCTGGCAATCAGGACACGGCGCAACATCATGCAGAATTTCTCCTGGGCGGCAGCGTATAACTTTACCGCTATACCGTTTGCAGCGCTTGGCATGATACCTCCATGGGGGGCAGCGATTGGCATGTCGTTCAGTTCGCTATTTGTGGTGACGAATGCACTGCGTCTACGGTCGAAAAATAAATAACACGAAGTGGCTGTGTGCGGGCCGTGGAAGGAACATTTTTAACAGGCCAGCTTTCTCTGCCATCATAGGAGAGGGGCTATGCTTCAGAAAGATGACCAACCTTGACCAGGATTATCGTCGCCTGGTCTTCAACATAGGGAGTGTGCTGACTGAGATGCGGGCTGCGTAGCCAGGATCCGGCCGGGTATTTTCCATATTCGTCACAGAAAGTGCCCTCAAGCACGACAATCTCTTCACCACCCCAGTGGCGATGCGGCTGGAAGACTTCATTCGCTGGCCAGTAGACTAATGCCGTATGTTCACCCTTGTATTCGTGCAGTGGCAGCACCTTGAGCCCGCCTATACCCGGACGCCACTGATGCTCATGAGGGTGAATAAGTACAGTCGAATTGTCATCTTCTGAGAACTGGTCCAGCTTGACGAAAATTTTACAGCCTTCCTTGCTATAAGGCGTGTGGCAGCTACCG
>JASJFV010000207.1:0-5280 GCA_033791885.1 Gammaproteobacteria bacterium
AATCAAGCTCAGTCGTTATATGTAAAAGTAAAATAAGAGGATAATTTAAGATTTGAAAACACTAGAACACTTACTTGAAAATAATCTGGAATGGGCAGAATCAATAAAGAAAGAAGACCCCCAGTTTTTCACTCGACTATCAAAACAACAAGCTCCTGAGTATTTGTGGATTGGGTGCTCAGATAGCCGTGTTCCTGCCAATCAGATAACCAGCCTGCAACCGGGTGAGGTGTTCGTGCATCGTAATATTGCAAATGTTGTAGTACACACAGATCTGAATTGCCTTTCCGTTATACAGTTCGCCGTTGAGATCCTTAAAGTAAAGCATATTATAGTTTGCGGACATTATGGCTGCGGCGGCATTAAGGCTGCATTGGAAAACCATGAGCATGGCCTTATAGATAACTGGTTACGCCATATCAAAGATGTCATTCGCTTCAATGCGGCAAAATTTGATGGACTTAATCATGACAAACAACTGGATTTACTCTGTGAGCTAAATGTAAAAGAGCAAGTCAAAAACGTATGCAGCACTACGATTGTTAAGAACGCATGGAAAGAAGGAAAAGAGCTCTCTGTCCACGGCTGGATTTACAGTATTGAAAATGGGATTCTAAAAGATCTGGATACCGGGTTCACATCAGAAAAACCATAAATATTCATATTACAAACTCTTCAAGTAGTGCCCTCCTTTTCGCTACCTGTATTTAGCCGCTCCCTGGAGGCGAAAAAGTTAAGAAACCCTTAGACGCTTGAATGCACTGTGGCAGTCCCAGATTACAAGCTCTATCTTTTTCCAGAATTCGTTGAGACCGAAGCCGAGCTCACTGGTCATATATTTCTATGGTTCGTGCAGAAAACGCCAGGACATTCGAGAACTTTATTGTAGACGTGCCGCCAGAAATATTGCCATAGGCGTATGCGTGAACGCTACGCAGGCCTTAGTCGACAGAAGGGAAGAATTTGTCTGAAGAATACCAATATATCAGTGCTCTTTGTTTCCACTTAAAGAACTTTATTCTAAGCCCAGTCCGGCTGAAATAATTCAATATACTCATCTACTGAGCGTCTGCCCTGCTCGCAATCACCATCAAGATGAAAATGCGCCAGCCGAAGTTCTGGAAAACGCCAGCACAAATGGCCATCTCCGGTATCGAAATGCACTACCCAGAGATCACTGGCGGTTACCCCCAAACGCTGTAATTTTTCAATCCAGCTCTGCACCACATTTCTATATGCCTGCTCAATTGCAGTCGATGCGTCATCGTTAACAGAGATTGTCGTTTGTAAATGCACTCTTAATGGTTCAAGCTTCTTATGTGCCGCGGTGGTAATTTTTACTACCAGAGGCATTAATGCACGTGCTTCAGATAGAGTAAATACCCTGCCTTCATTCAACGGAAAAATCTGCGCAACAAAGGGACTATCTATTTCATACATGACTCTAACTGGTGCTTTTTAACATCTGTTTAAGCGGGATCCTGAAGGCGAAAACCAGTGCAAAATATACCAATGCTCCAAGGACTATAAGAATAGACAATCGTCCGATACGTTCAAGTAGATTTGCCTCTGTCCACATAGATAGATCACCCGCGCCAAAATACAGCACCCCGCCCATCCCGGCACTGGCAATGACCACTTTAGCCAGGTAAAGAGCCCAGCCGGACTCGGGTTGGTAAATGCCCTTCTTGAGCAGGGTAATATACAGCAGAGCGGAATTTACATAGGCAGATACTGTCACCGCTAGAGCTAGACCCACATGCGCCATAGGTTTTATTAAAATAAGGCTTACCACAATATTAACTACCACGGCAATTACGGCGATTCTCGCCGGAGTAGTCGTGTCCTGTCGTGCAAAGAAACCCGGCGCCAGGACCTTGATCAAAATTAATCCCGGCAGCCCTAAAGAAAAGGCTACCAGGCTTTTACTTGCCATCTCTACATCCCATGCAGTGAATTCACCATACTGAAACAAAGTAGCAACCAGCGCATCTGACAAAAAGATTAATGCCACGGATGCCGGCAGACCTATCAATGCCACCCAGCGCATGGCCCAGTCGAGAAGTGCTGAAAACTCCTGCCTGGTTCTGGAATGATGGGTATCCGCTAACGCGGGCAGGATGACCGTTGCAAGGGCAATACCAAAGATGCCAAGGGGAAACTCCATCAGTCGATCAGAATAATAGAGCCATGAAACACTACCAGTGACGAGGAATGATGCGAGAATAGTATTTACCAGCAAACTGATCTGTGCAGCCGAACTTCCTATTATTGCCGGTAGCATCAGTTTTCCTACCTGTCGAACACCCTTATCATGTAAGTCCAGATGCGGCATGACCAGCAGTTTCATCCTGCGCAAGCTTGGCAACTGGTAGAGTAATTGCACTACTCCGGCAGCAAACACACCCCATGCCAGGGCCATAGCAGAGCCATCCATTAGTGGAGCAAGTATTAAAGCCGATGCGATCATGCACAGGTTCAGCAGTACCGGGGTGAACGCAGGCACAGCAAATTTATGATAGGCGTTCATAACACCTGCTGACATGGCTACCAGTGATATAAAAAGGAGATATGGAAAGGTGATCCGCAGCATCGTCACGGTAGTGCTGAACTTTTCAGGCTCATCCAGAAAACCGGGAGCCAGCACGGTGACTATTCCCTTCGCACCTATCATGCCGGCAATCACAGTTAAAAACAGTATCAGGCCCAGTGACGCCGAGACGTGGCTGATAAATACACGGATTTCTGCTTCATCGGCACGATTCCGATATTCACTTAATACTGGAACAAAGGCCTGCGAGAAGGCTCCTTCAGCAAAAATTCTGCGAAAAAAGTTGGGAATACGAAAGGCAACGTAAAAGGCATCAGCCATCAGTGAGGCGCCAATAAAATTGGCAAACACCACATCACGCAGCAGGCCTGAAATACGAGATATCAGGGTCATTGAACCTGTCGTCAGAGTCGACTTGACCAATCCTCCGGTCATATTGTGAATGTGCCTTTTTGCATGCTGTCGTAACGCTACCTGATGTCTGTATTCAAGGGAAGGAAAGAATGTAATTCTAATGTTAAACAAGGCCAGGGGCAGGATTAACTACCGTATCGATCTGGTAAACTGCCCCACTTCAAGGAATAAAAGCCCTGAACGTATACTAAAACCTTGACAAAGAGATCAAAAACAAGGATATTGCGCGGTTTTCTCAGACTAGAGCCCTGTTCCAAGAGGATTACACATTGGCAAATTCATTACAGGCACGTAAGCGTGCTCGTCAAAACACCCAAAGTCGCGCGCGGAATCACAGTCAGCGTAGCATGATGCGGACCTATATCAAGAACGTATACGCTGCTATTGAAAGCAATGATAAAGATGCAGCTTCTTCTGCCTACCATGCAGCAGTATCAATTATTGATCGCAATGCCAAGAATGGCCTACATCATAAGAACAAATCTGCTCGTCTGAAAAGCCGTATGAATACACGCATCAAAGCAATGGCCTGATGACCTGGCATTAAGATTTTCTAAAAGCCGACCCCAAGGTCGGCTTTTTTTATAGTTTAATTTTCTATTCAAGTAGTGCAAATCCCGGATTGAAATATGTTTCTTTCTGGTGCAATCCGAATGTCAGTTACACTTAAAGGAAATTAAAGTCAGCACCCCCAAACATTAGCCCGGAAGCTCAGGATCTTCATAGTGTCTCGATTAGGAAAATAGAGACAAAATCTATCTGTCTTTTTTTTAAAAAAACTCAAAGTGTTGCATCGACCAGTTGGGGTCGTCTTCGACAAAGGTCATTTCTTCAGTATGTGAGAACAACTAAACAAAGAAACAGGGTACTGACTAACGCGGGCATTGCTGGCTAGCCAAACTTAATAACGGGAACTATTGGTTTTTACCGGAGAGTCTTTAAAACTATTAGTAACTTGTCTGCCAAAACTGGGCAGTTTGCTGATAGCCTGCTTTCGGCAGTCAACTCAAGCGGCCATTCAGATACTACACCGGTATTTTTTAGTGAATCACTGATAGCGCAGCATTGATAGTATTTCGCATTGCCTTTATTTGCTCAGGTGATGAATTCTCAAGAGCAAGTTCAGGGTATTCACTGAAAAGAAAACCGGTATCGATGCCGTACCCTTGTAAAACTGACCATAGAGTAACGATAAATTGCTTGTATTCAGCGTAACTGGGTACATGATGATCTGCTAAACGCATCGATTCTTTTGCCAATGCTCTCATGTTAGTCCTGGTATTTTGTTCACTTCTTTCAGCTAAATTGTTTAATGCATCAGATGTGTAATGTTCTACATCACCGCTTAGCAAATTTACCGTACGAGCAATCGCAAGGCTTTTTAGGAATCTCTTTCCATCTGGTTGCCGTGATAAATGCGCTATTGCTGAAAATATTTCAGAACGTAGTTCAGCACGAGCCCGATCATAGTGAGGTTTTATGAGATCTTTTGTCCTTGGATATAAATAACCATTAGTAAAAGCATCGATACAGTGAAAAATCTCGTGATCAACCGAATAAGCCATAAAGTCTTGATTGTCGAGGTGATACGACTCTGGTAATGACTTTAACGCTTCATCACTTATATCATAAATGAACCGGGTTGCAGCCAAATCCCCCTCATGCAATGGCAGGCCCAATGTAATTAGACACGTATACGGCTTATTTGAAATTTGTGAATTTGGTGTTTTGAATAAGGTGGCTGTCCCATTTCCATGCTCCAACTGCAATGCAATACGATACTCTTGTGCCTCAACGAGTGTTACGCGTAAACCGTCTGGATGTTCATAATCGACGTTACTAAGGTCTTTACCCAGACTACCTGTCAGTGGTGTTAGCTGATCAAAGTCTTCCGTACTATTTAGCAACACAAATTCAATCTTCGGGTATGCCTCCCTATAAATTGATAATTGTTCACCAATTAATTGGCTATTTGGCTGAGCAGATGCAATATAGGTTGACAAAAACATTAATACAAACAGCATTAGTGATCTCATAACTTCTACCTCCAATCATGTTTTGTTTAACAAATGTGTAAACTAGCAATCATCATCACCCACTGAGGCAAGCATGTTGTCAAGCATATTGTTTTCAGAATTATCCTCGAGAATCGGGTGAAAATTGGCGTTCTCTATACGATCGGGGTGCGTGTCGAAAAACCGGTTAACTTCTTCACGTTTAAAGCAGTGATAGTTGAATACCTTGCCGGATTGCTCTGCTGCGAGCGTCTCTTCGTCAGGAGACCACAGGCGCTCCGTTTGTAGATCTTTCCAGAT
>JASJFV010000208.1:0-4565 GCA_033791885.1 Gammaproteobacteria bacterium
TGGCTTTGATATAGCAGTCCATGCCACTCAGCGCAGATGCATCTTATAGCTGGGTATGTCGGCGTTTTTCGCCTGGGAAAAGTTTGCGTACTCCATGCCCACTGTAGCCAGTTCAACTCCATTGAATTCTGCATTGCTAACATTGGTACGGCGCAGATTGGATCCGCCTAAAACAGCACCGGTAAGGTCTGCATTGGAAAGATTGGCGAAGCGAAAATCTGCATTCTCTGCCTGAATATTGCGTATGTTCGCGTTGCTCAGGTCGGCACCTTCCATATTAGCCAGGTTCAGAATGGTGAAGCCACCCGGGTCCACGGTAGAAAGGTCTGCCCCCTGGAGATTGGCCCCTTTGAAGTTGGTAGCGTTCAGGTGACTATTCCGGAAGTCAGCTTCGTTGAGATCAGCACCGCTGAGATTGGCACCAATCAGTAATGCATGCCGCGCTTTTATCTGGCGCATGTTGCTGCCATGAAAGTCAGCATCGCGCATATCTGCGTTGCAGAGAGATGTCTGCTCAAGGTTTGTATCCCGCAATTCCGCTTTGCGCAAATCAGCGCTGTCAAGAATTGCCCCTGCTAGGTCTGCCCCTGATAATATAACCCTCTCCCCAGGGCTGGTTGTGCCAGCATTCGCATGAGACAGGTTTGCCTCGCGTAGATTGGCTTTGTAGAGTCTGACTCCCTGCAGTGAGGCTCGTTCGAGGTTGGCATTGCTCAAATCGGCCTTGCTAAGATCACTGTGCAAAAAATTGGCGCAGTGCATGTCCAGTCCACGCAGGTCTGCGCCCTGTAAATTCAGTTCCGACAGATCTGCGCCAACAAGATTATCAGCATCAATTGTTGCAAGAACCTTGCCTGTATCCTTCTGCTTTATTTCGACCATCTCTGAAACTCCTTCCTAAGGTTGCACAACCCATATAGTGATTACTGTACTGTTATACTTCATTATAACCCAAGGTTAGAAAATTGTTTTTACAGGTTTGATGCAGCTTCCTCCCTGTTTTTTAATAAATCAGAGACTGAGTTGAAGATAAACTCTCTGACATAAAGGTAGCTGCTCCCACGATTGTTGCACCCTTGACCAACTCTTCGTCTTTAATTTGTCTTGATCCCACGCATGGCCCACAGACATACATTTTTCCACCGGCTTCAAGAAAAGTCTCTATCAGAGACTCTTAATTTTGGAAAACCATTTGCACTCACGTGATTTGACATACAGTGTACAGCCAGCATACTGCCGTTCCCTTGAAATCCCATAGTTACTTCGATATCACCTGCTTGAGCAGCCGTTACCATAACAAATGGAATCGTTGCTAATTCTGGGTTTTCAGGGCCAGTTGTGACCATGATAAATAATTATTTAGTCTCTGTAGTCATCTTATACACCTCACATATCGACCCTCCTCATTTATGAGTTTATTATAATATTAAGCTATACCTTGCCTTGATCTTTAACAATGTCTGCACGATTTTTTGCCATGTTTATGAGTAGTATATTAGCTTTTGCTAATCATGCTAACAGGTGCGGAAATCACGTTACAGCGATACGAAAATCGTCAGAATATTGAGAGAAGTCGAAGGCGGTCGAATGGTCAAGGAGGTTTGTCGTGAATACGGCATCTCAGATGCGACCTACTATAATTGGAAATCTAAATATGGCGGCATGGAAGCCTCGGATATTAGACGCCTCAAGGAACTTGAAGACGAGAATCGCCGGCAAAAAAACAGATGTTTGCTGATCTGAACCTCTGGACGGCATGCAGAGCATTGAAATTAAGTAGAATAACCTACCGTTATCAACCGGATACATAGCGGGATTTGCCGGCAATCGAAGCACTGCAGCGGTTGTCGGAACGGTATCCTGCATATGGCTTCAGATAACTGTTTATCAAGATCCGCAGAGAGGGCCACCCATAGAACAGCAGTATTATGCTATACCCTTGATTAAAATGTGTGATAATAGCACTATTGCATGAGTAATAGAGGTTGCTTATTAGAAACTGGATTCTGACAATTCAAGTTTTGGAGTTAAAAAAGACCCAAAAATAACTATGGCCCAGATCCATAGGCTCCAATACTTGAGTGACAAATATAATTAGACTTGTGACTGGGTTAACGAGATGAAATTTTATATTACACTGATACTCACTTCATTACTGACTCTATCTTCCAGCATCATTTACTCCCAGGAACGGGAACAAATTCCGCTGTCAATCAGCCCGGTCAAAGCATTTACCATTCCAGCCAACCGTATACTTGTTGGCGGCACTGTAGAAGCTCATAAATCGGTTGTCTTGTCAGCACAGATACCCGGCCGAATTGTCATCATTTCGGGAGAAGAAGGTGATCACTTCAAACAGGGAGACTTACTGGTCAAGATAAACGATGATGAATTATTGGCAAAAAGGCAAACTGCAGTCGCTCAATTTGCCACGGCAGCTAGCGCGGTAAACAATGCTGGTGTTCAGTTCCGCCGTCAAATAGTCTCTCCTTCTACTAGCAATAATGCAACGGGAGGAATGGGGATGCCCGGTATGTTTGACCAGGTATTTACCAATCCTATGGCCAGCATGATGGGAACCAGAGAGTTCGGTGTAGAACGCAGTGCTGATATTTATGCCACCCGTACACAGCTTGACCAGGCTCACCATGCATTGAAACAGGCTCGAGCTCAAATAAAGCAAATTGACACCAAGTTACGTGATGCACTAAGTATTGCGCCATTTGACGGCACTATTGTCACTAAAAATATTGAAGTCGGCGATACTATCCAGCCAGGACAAAGCCTACTCGTCTATGAAGACCTTGATACCATGCAAATTGTTGTTGATGTACCCGGTCGTCATACCCACGGCTTGCATGAAGGACAGTTGGTAAGTGCCAGAATCGATGGCCTGAACAATAAACTTCAGGTAAAGATCAGTAAAGTTTTCCCTACCTCTGATCCAGTCAGGCACACCACACGGGTTAAACTGACATTGCCAAAAACCACACATGCCTCCCCTGGTAACTATGCAGAAGTATGGATACCGGCATCAAAAAGTGTGTCAGAAAAACGCTTAATAGTTCCTGCCACTGCGGTGATCAAACGGGGAGGATTGCCTTCTGTCTTTGTGGTGAATCAGGATAATCAAGTTGAATTGCGTCTGGTCAGGATAGGTGATTTCCTACTATCAGGCCATGTTGTCATTCTCTATGGTGTAAAAGAAAATGAGCAGGTGTTAGACAAGCCGCCAGCATTTATTACTTCAGGTTATAAAATAACACAATGACATAACGAATCGTTAGGGTAATATTATGTCCGATCAAAAAATCAAGCATAGTTCAAGAAGGCCCTCCTTATCCCACCCTCATCACGAACATTTTGAGCGGCCAAGACTGGGGCTGGCAGGAAATATCGCCCATTTCTTTATCGATTCCCCGCTAACCCCTCTACTTTTTGCTGCAATGCTATTTGTTGGCATGATAGGTTTGATGTTTACCCCGCGTCAGGAAGACCCGCAAATCTCGGTGCCAATGATTGACATCTTTATCCAGTATTCGGGAGCCTCTGCAGATGACGTTGCCAACCTGGCTGTTGCTCCACTTGAAGGAATAATGAAGGAAATCCCCGGGGTCAAGCATGTATACTCGGCCTCCCAGCATGATCAGGGCATCGTAACCGTTCGTTTTAAGGTTGATGAGCAGATGGGTCCTTCGATCGTTAAGGTACATGACAAACTTCAGTCCAATATGGATAAAATACCTCCGGGTGTATCCATGCCGCTGGTTAAGCCCAAAGGCATTGACGATGTACCAGTGGTTACTTTGACCTTATGGGCTGAAGGCGTTTACGATTCAGAATTACGAGTACTGGCTCACCAGGTACTACAACGCCTGAAAGAAGTCCCTAACACCGGGCAGGGATTTGTCGTGGGCGGCAGACAACAGCAGGTACGCATCGAAGTCCTGCCGGAACGACTCATTGGTTTTGGCATCAGTCTGGATCAGGTTGCAAATGCCATCAGAACATCCAACAGTGAACACCCGGCCGGATACCTTGAGCAAGGGGCGACTTCCTTTAAAGTCTTCACCGGTTCTTTTCTAAGAAATGCTGATGACATAAAACAACTGGTCATCGGCGTAAAACAGGGAAAACCTGTCTATTTACGTGATATTGCACAGGTTATTGATGGCCCCGGAGAAGCTAGAGAACTGGTTTCCTATTATTCCGGACCAGCAGAAAGCGATTCGGAATCTGTCGCCATTGATATACCGGCAGTGACTATTGCCATAGCCAAAAAAGAAGGCTCTAACGGTGTAACCGTTGCCAAAGATGTCATCGCAAAACTGGAAAGCCTGCAGGGTCGATTAATCCCTGACAATATCCAAACCACTATCACCAGGGACTATGGAAAAACGGCTAATGACAAGGTAAACGAATTACTGAAAGCACTATTTTATGCCGCTTTGGCGGTCAGCATATTATGCTGGATTACTATCGGAGGTCGTCCCGCTATTGTGGTTATAACCATTATCCCGGTCGTTATTTTAATTACAATATGGGCTATCAGGGCGCAGGGCAAT
>JASJFV010000209.1:0-4446 GCA_033791885.1 Gammaproteobacteria bacterium
GCCTGTACATCACCAATTGATTCTGGCAATGCAAACGGGTACATGGTTGGATTATCACGGTTTCCTTCTCGAATGTCTGCCAGCTGCTTTATCAATACTCCCTTAAGCTGTCCGGCAAGCTGCGGGAATGTACCTTCTTTAGTGCCCCAGCCTTCAGTCAGATGGCAGGCAGCGCATACCTCATAAACATCAACACCGTTTTCCAGGTCCGGTGTCAGTCCGAGTGCAACATCCCTTTCCCCACCTTTTTCCAGCCATGCCATAGCGGATGTGGAAAATACCAGGCTTAATAGCACAACAGCGATTGTTGTCTGCAGTGTCTTTTTCATGTGTAAACTCCTTAATGAGTTGTGTATTTGGTAGTTCAACTGTATGCATACTAACAGTGAAATTGAAAATTATCCTTGAGGTAGGTCAAGTAAATCAGTCAGTTATTCCACATTAAAACTACCCATATCTTAATAGCACATCGAGTTCAATCGTCCTGAACGGACAGCCAGGCAAGGATATTGTCTATCTCGACCTCGCTGTACTGACTGAAAACTTCTGCATCTCCTGCTTCATCATGCAGACGTTTGCCGAGACTGATTTGGGTCATCTGGCGTTTAATATAATTACTGTGCTGCCCAACCAGCCGTGGGGCGAGCTTTGCAGGCTTACCCATGCCATCCTTCCCATGACAGCTGCCGCACTCTTTCGCATAGAGCCGTTTACCTTCAGCCACGTCACCCGGGTAGCGGGCAATATTTACCACCCGCTTACTGGCCATCAGTCGAGCATATGAATCAAAATTTTCTTTATCAACAGGAGGTAGTTTTGTTGGTAATTGTAGACTCGACAGGAACGCTGACACGGCCTCAACATCCTTATCTGGTAATTCTCGCTCGGTTGCATAGGGCAGCATCGGAATGTTCAGTCGACTACGATCTTTGAAATACTGCAACTGCCTGACCAGGTATTGACGGTCCAGGCCCGCCAGTCGAGGGTACTCACCATCGCCGGAACCCTGGCCGAATTCACCATGACAGCCAGCGCAGAGTTCATTAATCTCCTCACCATACTCCATATCCGGCACTGCAATATCATCTGCAGGTACTGACTCTTCAATCGACATCGCCGTATTGAACCCGCCCCAGAGGAGGATGACTCCCGCAAGCAACAGTCTCGTCAGCAAACGCGGGAAAAGGTTGCCATATTGATATGAATGTATATCGATTTTTCTCATGCTGACTAAAAGTAAAAAAGGCCTGTATCAATATCAGATACAGGCCCCGGTCATCCAGATAAATCCTGAAAATAGTTTTTCAACCGTGCCCTAACTTTTCTACTAAGATTTCAAACGCCGTCTGAGTCAGGAAATTACGGTGCCAGTGTTGCCAGGTAGTCCGACAGCACCTGCATTTCTTCATCTGTGACAAGGTGCATGACACCTTTCATCGATGCAGACTGGCCATTATTGCGTGCACCGCTTTTGATGTCTTTCATCTGCTGCAGTGTATAGGCGGAATTCTGTCCGGCAATTTTCGGGTAGTTGGGCATCAATGGCGTCTTCGCATCTTTACCGTGACAGGCGCTGCAGGTTTTGGTTTTGTAGAGGCTCGCACCATCAGCGGCCATTGCAGATAATGGAGATACGGCAAGCAACAGGGCCGCAGCTGTGAGAAATGATCTGGAAATGAAATGAGTCATAATTACCTCGAGTTTTAGTGAATGCTGATAACTTTATCACTTAATACACAGCAGCGATAAATCTATTCAGACTAGCTAATATACATAAAAAAGGGGGCGATAGTATCGCCCCCTGTCAGCAGAAGGTAATTATTACTTAACCTTCTTGGCGCCGTTCTCCTCCAGGAAAGTTTTGGCACGCAGGCCCATATCAGCCGTCTTGACCTGATACTGCCACCATTGGTTTGCCCAGAGCATTGCATTGCTCCAGTCCTGCGTCGCAGCAGCCGCTTCGGCCTTGGCCTTGGCTTCGCCCGCGAAACCGAGCTGGTCTGTGGCATCTTCAACCAGTGCAACTACCATTGGGAAATCCTGGTAGTTATGGCTGGTGATGAAGCCAACAACACTGTCGATAACCGCCTGTGTATCCACGTTGGTCTGGACCTGTGTATTGTAGTCTTTCTCGGTGTAGGTGGTTCCCTCTTTCATGCCACCCGTCTTGGCCTTATAACCTTTAGGCTGTACCAGCAGGTAACCCTGCATTTCCAGATGCAGTGCTGAGCAGAACTCGGTGCAGTAGTAAGGATAAACACCGGCCTTGTCAGCAACAAAGGTGGCAGATGCGGTCTTGCCTGGCTCAATGGAGAGCTGGACATTCTGACCGTTCAGGGCAAAACCATGTACCTCATCTTGTGCACGCTCAAGGTTTGTCAGGTGAATCTTAACTGTATCACCCTCTGTCACCTCGATGATCTCAGGTGTAATGTGCGAACGAATCGTTGTGCCATAGATCTCACTGGTACACTTGCCTGCAGCATCACAGGTGCGTTCAGTCTTCTCACGTCCAGCACGGGTCTTATAAGGTGAACGTGAATCAGTACGACTGTTCCAGCCTGATTTGTAACGTACAACTGGCTTCAATTTGTCAGCCTTGATGGCAACCACATAATGAGGCTCGCCCAAAGGAACAGGCATGTCATACAGCAGCTTCATTTTATCGCCAGAGATATCAATCAGCTGGTGATTCTGAGGATGCAGAGGACCCACCGGGTTAAAGCGATCGATTGCCAGCTTGTTCAGAGACACCAGGTATTTACCATCCGGGTTCACAGAATCGCCTTCCATAGTCATAAGATGGCCGACATTGTAATGTACAGGCAATTGATCAAGCACCTTGCCTTCACAATAGTCCCACTTGGTGATCATTGAATCTACATAGATAGATGTGTAGGCAACACAAGGCTTGGAATCATACTGCGTATGCAGTGGACCAAGACCAACATTAACCGATTTATCCAGCGCAGTTTTCAAAGCAATGATTGGAAGCCCATAAGGATCTTTGCCTTCGAAGTTTTTATCGTCGATAGCCTTTTTGATTTTATCCCAGCTATAGACCCAGGCATGGGAATCCAGTTTGCCGGAAACGATAAGGAGTGTGCCGTCTGGTGTTACGTCCACACCGTGCGGGCTCTTTGGTTCAGGGATCAGGTACATCAGGCCTTCCTTGATGGACTGCTCCATAGGAATCATATACATGCCGTTGACCTTGTTAACCTTCCCGGCCGCAACCAGTTCTGCAGCTTTTTTCCAGTTTGTTACGTGCAGGAAGTCAGTATCCTTGGATGAACAGCCCGCTTCAAATGGTGGACGGCCACGTTCGATACCACCAACATAACGTTCTGAACAGAATGAGTTGGTGAAACCCCAGCCCATTGATGGTCCCTTACCGGCATCAGACAAATCCTGGCTGTAGGGAGGCATTTCAAAGGTGAAGGAATTTTCTGGCTCCAGACGCCCTTTTTCATTATTGAACTTCCAGTAGGTGAGACCGCCACGATACTTGTCATTGAATTCTTCCAGAGGCACAAAGTCCTTGGAAAAAGGTGCGGCATACTGTGCAGGATCCATGACATATTCAGTGTTCGGTGTGACAAATGAACCACCGTGCGCTGATTTAAAATGTGGATTAACAACGATCTGCTTTGTTTCAAAATCATGCAGGTCAACCACCGCGATACGAGGGTTAGCCTTGTCGTTAATGAATACAAAACGACCATTGTAATCACCCTCGGTCTCGGAGATAGCCGGGTGATGGGTGTCACCATAAGTGATGTCTTTGCCGTTGATGCGGCCCTGGGCTAATACTGCCTTGGATTCGTCATCGAAGCCGTAGCCCTGCCATGGTTCCGGTGTAAACACGCCTACATATTTAAGAATACGCATTGACGGAATACCGTAAACTATTAACTGGCCACTCTGACCACCGGAACTTAGCGCGATATATTCATCTCGACCGCCGGTAGGTGTATAGGTTTTGGCTGCAGCGAGGATATCTTTCTCCGTTAGTCCACGTTCTGTCATCACGTCTTTCAGTGTCGACGCCGACCATGCCTGCCCGGCTAAGGACAGACCAAGCAGTGTTGCCACTACTGCCCTGATCGCTGGTTTTTGAATGTTTTTCATCTTGGAAACTCCTCTCCCTGGTTGTTATTACGCGGAAATATAGGTGTCGATTCATACAACTTGCTGATGCAAGCCTACTACCGCTGGAGAAATTATAACTTGATCTGAGTCAAATGGCTCGATAAAAGTGTGTCATATGACACACCCTTATCTTCGGCATGGGGCATTGTTGCTCTGACAGAGAGCAGTAGAACAATCGGCACAGCGCTATGACTATGGCAACTGTTACTAGCATAGCGTTTTATTCTATTTGCTATTAATAATTCACCTTTTAGCCTTAATCTCACCCATCAACGGCCGCATCGCATGCAGCAT
>JASJFV010000210.1:0-3625 GCA_033791885.1 Gammaproteobacteria bacterium
GCAACGGCCCAGTGCTGATACCGCTTGTGAGCGGGCTGCTGTTGCTGACGGCGGTGGTGCTGCTTTACCCCTATGGCCGCTTTGAGGTGATGCGCCCGGCCGCCATGCTTAAAAGTCTTGATCAGCAGGAAGCGCAGACCATTCTCAACAGCCTGCTGAAGAATGTCTATCGTGCCTTCGATTTTCGGCAGGAGTCCGACGTCTACGACAAGCTGGCCATAAGCGTGCAGGGTGATTTACTGGCCGACATTTATCTGCAGAACCGTAAATCGTTTGCTGTCAAGAAAGCCGGTGGTGCACAGGCACGGGTCAATAGGGTAGAAGTATTGTCGGCTATAGCCCGCCCTGCGCAAGATAAATCAAAGTCCTTTGTCATTGATGCAACCTGGACCGCACAGGGCAGTGTGGGGCACTGGGGGCATGTCCACACCCGAATGAATTACTACGATGCAGCGATTACCATAGAGGTGGTTGATGGTGCCTGGAAGATCACCGCTCTGGAACTGCTGGAAGAAAAGCGCATTGAACCAGGAGATCAGATAAAGAGCAAAGGCCTGGGTACAAGTTAATACTTTGCAAATCCAGATTGGTAAACGCATGGTAGCTATAGTGTTGCTTGTCTTTATGCCGGTTTCTGTCCTGTTGTCTGCACCTGTAGCAGAGTTAGAGTTAACTGAGATTGAGCGTCAATGGCTGAAAGGTCATCCCACGGTAAGTTATACCGGTGATCCTAACTGGCTACCTTATGAGGCGTTTGATAGTAACGGCGAATACATCGGCATAGTATCTGAACACCTGAAATTAATATCTCAATTAACCGGAATACAGTTCGAGGTCAGTCCTAGCAAAAGCTGGACAGAATCAATAAAAAAAGCAAAGAAAGGATTTGTTGATGTTCTTTCTGAAACAGATGATTCTGACCTGAAATCTCACCTTGTTTTTACCAATAACTATTTGTCGAACCCGATAGTGATCACGATGCATGATCGAGAAAACTATGTTGAGAGCATCGCAGATATTCAAGAACGGAAAATCGCGATAATAAAAAATTATGGTTATGCTTCGAAAATCCGGAATAAATATTCTGACATAAATTTTATTACAGTAGATGATATTCAAAGTGGTTTGATTGCCGTATCCACTGGCGAAGTAGATGCTTTATTATGTACCCTGGCCTTGTGCAGCTACACGATAGCAGAGCTTGGATTAAACAACGTAAGAATTGTCGGAAAAAACTGAATTTTATACGAACCTGGCATTAGGTGTACAAAAAAATCTTCCCGAGCTTGTTTCAATTTTAAATAAAGCAATAAATCATATAAGCGCTGGTCAGCAACAAGACATTCTCGATCGCTGGATAAAACAAAAATTTGTTTCTACGATTGATTATTATCTGCTGTATACAATTGTCGCAGTAGCTATTTTGTTACTCGCAATATTTGCCTTCTGGGTTCGTCGCCTGTCACACGAAATTAATTTAAGAACGACCACTGAACGTGAACTTAAGGTAGCCCAGGAAATACTTCGAATCTCACATCAGCGATTGTTGCTGCATCGCGAACAAACACCCCTGGCAGTAATCGAATGGGACACAGAATTTAAATTTGTAGACTGGAATAAAGCCGCTGAAAAAATCTTTGGTTACACAAAAGAAGAAGTTGTTGGCAGGCATGTGACTGAAAGAATTCTTCCTGAGGATGTAAGGGAGGCGGTCGACTCTATCTGGCAGGACCTGTTGTTAAACAAGGGAGGTAAGAGGAGCACAAACGAAAATATAACCAGCGATGGCCGTATAATATTATGTGAATGGTATAACACTCCATTAGTGGATCAGGATGGAAAAGTTATAGGTGTGACCTCTCAGGTCGATGATGTTACAGAAAGAAAAATATCTGAACAAATGATCTGGAGACAGGCAAACTTCGATGCACTGACAGGATTGCCAAACCGTACTATGTTTCATGACCGCCTGACACATGAAGTTAAAAAATCCAATCGTGCGAACCTTCCCCTTGCACTGTTGCTGATTGACCTTGACGAGTTCAAGGAAGTTAATGATGCTCTTGGGCATGATGTAGGAGATCTTTTATTAAAAGAAGCAGGTCGTCGCATTAGTGACTGTGTACGTGAATCAGACACTGTGGCACGTCTGGGTGGTGATGAGTTCACTGTCATCTTATCGGAGCTAAAACAAAAGAGTAAGTTAGATCATATTTTAGATAAGATTATTTCTAGTTTGGCAGTGGAATATCATCTCGGCGACGAAGTACTGCATGTATCAGGCAGCATAGGTATTACTCTTTATCCGGATGATACTACTGATATTGATAGCTTGATCAAGAACGCTGATCAGGCGATGTATGAGGCTAAAAAGAAAGGTAAAAATTGCTTCAGCTATTTCACCCAGTCATTGCAGGAAGCTGCACAAAATCGCCTGCGTTTGACCAGCGACCTGCGTGTTGCGTTAATGGAAAACCAGTTCGAGCTTTATTTTCAGCCTATCATCGACTTGACTACTAAAAAAATTATTAAAGCAGAGGCGCTGCTTAGATGGCACCATCCTGAACGGGGTATGATAAGTCCGCTGGAGTTTATTCCGCTTACTGAAAATAGTGGCCAGATTTATGTTATTGGTGATTGGGTATTTAGAGAATCTGTACGCTGGGCATCTCATTGGGCTAATAAATTTGGGGCTAATTTTCAGGTAACTGTGAACATGTCTCCCGTTCAATTTAAGGTTGGGAATAAGGCCTTTACAAAACAATGGCAGGACTGCCTGGATGAGTTTTCTATATCAGGAAGTAACATAGCTATAGAAATCACGGAAGGCCTTCTGCTTGATGCAAATCCGGAAGTAATTGATAAACTGCTGTGGTTGAGAGATGCGGGCATTCAGGTAGCAATTGATGATTTTGGCACAGGTTATTCATCTCTTTCCTATCTGAAGAAATTTCATATTGATTACCTGAAAATTGATCAAGCATTCATACGGAATCTCGAAATTGATACTAATGATATGGCCTTATCAGAAGCCATTATTATGATGGCTCATAAGCTAGGTCTTGAAGTGATCGCAGAAGGTGTGGAAAATGAAGAACAGAAAAACCTCCTTACTGCAGCAGGCTGTGATTATGCTCAGGGTTTTTTATATTCTAAACCTCTTCCAGCGGCTGAACTTGAGTTAATTCTACAGAATCAGCAGGTGAATATATTTCAGCAATAGTTTGACTTATCAGGACGCCTGGATTACGCTGATTAAAAATTAGGATGATCGTCCTAATTATTAAATAATATATGACAGGAAGTGGTGAATACTTATGAGTACTGATTTGTTTTCTCCTATCACGATTGGTGATATGAAACTGGCTAATCGCATGGTGATGGCACCAATGACGCGCAATCGCGCTAATGAAAATATTGCACCGCATGAATTAAATGTTACGTATTATCAACAACGTGCTACAGCAGGCTTAATAATCACTGAAGCATCACAGGTTTCTCCTGAAGCTGTGGGCTACCCGGGCACGCCTGGAATATATAGTGAAGCGCAAGTGGCCGGCTGGCATAAGGTAACGGAGGCGGTACATGCTGAAGGAGGGCGAATTTTCATCCAGCTCTGGTATTG
>JASJFV010000211.1:0-6952 GCA_033791885.1 Gammaproteobacteria bacterium
GCTATGGCTATCTCATGCCATCCTGCATTACTGATTGCCGATGAGCCAACAACTGCCCTCGATGTGACCGTGCAGGCACAGATACTTCGTTTACTGCAGCAGCTGCAAAAGAAAAAAAATATGGCGATGATTTTTATCACACATGATCTTTCACTGGTGCCGGGTATTGCGCATAGAGTGGCTGTTATGTATGCCGGCCAGGTGGTAGAGAGCTGTGCGGTAGATGACCTGTTCCAGGCGCCGTTGCATCCCTATACGGAAGCCCTGCTGAAAAGCTTGCCGGTACATCACAGAATCGCGAATGAACGTCTGAGCACAATAAAAGGGTCCCCGCCGAGGGCAGGAGAGGAGTTCACAGGATGCCGATTCCATAGCCGCTGCAATTATGCCATTGACCGGTGCAGTCAGTCGTCTCCGGAATTAGTCAGTGATCCACATTCTGATGATCGATTATTTCGCTGTTTTTACCCTCTGGCAAGAACTCGAGCTGAATCTTCATGGCTTACAGGGCAAACCAGATGACAGTGCTGCTGGAAGTAAAAAACATCTCAAAAAGCTACCAGGTAAAATCAGGAATGCTCGGTGCCAGTGTAGCAAGCGTGCTTCATGATGTGAGTTTTCAGCTACAGGCAGGGCAGATTCTTGCAGTCGTCGGAGAGTCCGGTTCAGGGAAATCAACCCTGGCAAGGCAGGTTGTGATGCTTGAACAACCTGATGCAGGTGAGATGCTTCTTGATGGCACGCCTTTCCTGTCTGTCGTAGATATATACCAACGTGTCAGAATGATATTTCAGAACCCTGCTGCCTCGTTGGATCCGCGTAAACGTATCTACCAGTTGCTTGAAGAGCCACTGAAGAATTATACAGAATTACCTGGCTCGCAATGCGAACAGCTGATATATCAAAGCCTTGAACGAGTAGGCCTGCACCGAGACCAGGCGGGACGTTACCCGCACATGTTATCTGGTGGTCAGCGACAGCGTGTTGCCATTGCCAGGGCATTAATATTGTCTCCTGAGGTTATCGTTGCCGATGAAGCTGTGTCTGCACTGGATGTTTCAGTGCAGGCGCAAATTCTCAACCTCATCATGGACCTGAGAAGCGAACTTGGTATGTCATGGCTGTTCATTACACATGATATCAGCGTGGTAAATGTTATCGCAGACAGAGTAATGGTGCTTTATGCGGGCAGGGTAATGGAAAGCGGTCCGGTCAGGGAAGTGCTGGGAAGGCCTGCACACCCTTATACAAAGAAGCTGTTGCAGTCTGTGCCTGGTGCTGGAGATGTTGACGGCATGCCGTTCACAGAGGAAATAGAATCACCCGTTAAAGTTTCTGAGGAAGGAAAATCAGGCTGTGTTTTCAGATATCGATGCCCGATTGCTGATCATTTCTGTGCAGAATCTGTGCCGCCAATGATCAGCCTTGATAAACGCTCGGTGGCCTGTTTTAAAGCAGGTTAGTCCTTGCTTCTCAAAGTGAGGTAACCAGCTATTCATAGTAAGGACTAAAGGCTGTCATCTCTCCAGCGACGAAGTGACATCGCCATGCCGGTAAAGAAAATGCCAATTACTATCCCCATCCATACTTTTACATTCATCAGAAATTTAAGAATCTCATCAACAGAGGGCAAGCTTATGCCCGCAATCATGTTAAAACCAGGCAGCTGTTGTCCGCTCAGGTTGTAGGGGTTGCTCATCATGCTGCCCTCGTTTCCCAGTTGCATAGAGGTAATTCCTAACGGCAGACGTTCAACCAGTATTTCTGATATGCCAGTATCCAGCATGAAGCTACTGTCGATAAAAACGAGTATAGCGGGTAACAGGACGGCAACGACAATGGGTGACTTTCGGCACCAGGCCGAGCAGAACAGGAGCCAGCCCATGACAGGGAAATACCAGATTGTCTGCTGGATCAGGAGAAATACCGAGAACATCGTCAGGCCGGTAAAATCGACTTGTTGCCAGAGTAAATCGGCAGCATGCTGGTGGTGAGAAAAGGAATAACTTTGCAATAGCAGGGTGATCATATTCGCCAGCCCGATGGTAATAAAAATAATTACCGGGATGATGAAGAGAGCGATAGAAAGTTTGGAAAAAACCGTCAGCCTATTGCTCACAGGAAGGGATTTCCAGAACAGAATTGTGCGGTCCTTTCGTTCTCCATAGAGGCTGTCCAGTAGATAGAAAAACATCACAATCAACAGTATGGAATTGATAATCATGCCAGTCGTTATCATTGTTCCATTGATAATGACGGTCTGCTTACTGGGATCCAGCTGAGTGAAAAATTCAATATAATTTGTCACCTGCTGAGTTGCTCCGTCACTGCTTATGGTAATAGATCCGCTGGATGCACTAAGGAAAAAGATGAATGCCAGGTTAGCTAAGAGGACAAATGCGAGCAGCGTCAGCGGGATCGCTTTCAGGCTCGTATGTTCCCATAATTCGCGACGCAATAGGGTCATGTAACTACTCATGATGAGTGCCCTTGATTGCGGCAACAAAGAGCTCGGCAAGATGCGGAGTAGAGACTTCGCCAAATTCTATCAAGTGCTCAGTGTCAGTGTTTTCAAAGATCATTACGGCTTCATCGAGCAGGTCTCTTTCATAGATTGGATGTAATTTTCTTGCCTGTTCAGCAGTTTCTTTAGTGGTTTTCAGCTGTGTGAAGTGCTTTCCTATATCTTCAATAGGCATGTTAATAATAATCCTGCCCTTATTAATAATCATGATGTCCGTGAGAATGTGTTCGATTTCTTCGATCTGATGGGTAGTTATGAGGATTGTCCGCTGCTCGTTAAAATATTCATTCATTAACTGTTCATAAAATTCAGTACGATAAATGATATCCAGCCCCAGCGTTGGTTCATCCAGCACAAGCATACGGGCATGGATGCCCATAACAATGGCAAGGTGTAACTGTGTTTTCATGCCTTTGGAGAGCTGTTTTACGCGGTGAGATTTACTGATATCTGTTCTTGCCAGAAAGTTAAGTGATTTTCGCAAATCATAGGAAGGGTGTGTCAATTCCATCAGCTCGAGCAGCTGATCGACACGAATCCATTCCGGTAACGAGGCGACATCGGAAATATAACTTATGTCATGCATCAGTTCGGCACGATCAATTCGCGGATTGCGCCCGAATACTTCAAGTTCACCGCGATATTTGATCAATCCCAATATGGCTTTTAATGTTGTTGATTTGCCTGCGCCATTGGGTCCGACGAGACCGACAACCCGTCCGGGCCTGACTTCAAAATTAATATGATCTACAGCGCGAAATCGGCCATAGTTTTTAGTCAGTCCTTTTGCAGTGATTAAAGCGTTCATTGTTTATACGGTAGCAGGCTATTCTGTATGATATGCCAATTATAACTTATTGAGCACGACACTTATCCAGATTTCATAGGGTGATTAGTGTGCTTTTTACGGATACCTATTTCTGTGCAGGACATGATTGACCAATCAGATGCAGATTTACTGACAAGAGCATTTTCTCTGCCATTCAGGCAGAGGAACATCGAACTTGCCAACACCGATCTCAATCTACTCGAGTGGGGAGATCAAACTAAACCCGGCTTGCTGTTTGTTCATGGTGGCGCGGCACATGCGAAATGGTGGAGTTTCATTGCGCCTTTCTTTCTCCCCGATTACTACTGTGTAGCAATTGATTTAAGCGGCCATGGCGACAGTGCTGGAAGATCAGAATACACCTCGCAGCTGTGGGCTGATGAAGTTTTCCAGCTGGCCATGTCCAGTTCCTGTTTCAACACTCCGCCAGTCATCATTGGACACAGCATGGGGGGATTGATCGGTATCAGGGCTGCTGCCGCCCTTGGGAATGACTTACCCGGGCTGATTATTATAGATTCTGCTGTTCGTTCCGATAATTCGACACCAGGCAGGCGAAGAAAAAGACATAACCTGCTGGGTAAAAAAAGGACTTATAAGAGCCGTTATCAAATCCTCTCAAGGTTTCGCCTGGTACCTGCACAGGATTGTCGCAATACAAATATACTGAGCTATATAGCTGCTGAATCTATCCTATCAACAAAAGATGGCTGGACATGGAAATATGACCCGAGTGCTTTTCGTGACCTGCAGCCTTCTCAGTTGTTCAATATGTTGAAAGCGATTGACAGTCAGACACTGATTATTCGCGGCAAGGGTAGCAGGATACTTGATAAAGAATCTGCCGAAGTTATGCGGTCTGAGCTTAAATACACCTCTGATGTGGTGGTAATCGAAAATGCTTTTCACCACATCATGCTGGATCAGCCTGAAATTCTAATCGAGGAAATTAAAACAGCTCTAAGGCAATGGGCCTATTGAATACCCAGACAATATTCAATTCATCAGGGCACAGGTCACCACGATTTCAGCATCAGGACAGTATTTTTCGCGATGCGCTTTATAGCGTTCACCGCTCTTATCCAGCATGCTGAAAAGGGCCAGCATCCCGCGACGCCCCAGGTTATTACTAAATGCCTGGTCTTTTAACCTGATCTGAAAAGCTGTTCCGGTGAAATATCAATGTTATTTAGTTTGCTAAGGAGCTGTTCAATAAAAATCGATAACTATCTGAATAATAATAGATATTAGTTAAAGTATCAGCTCAGGCATGGCATCAGTGAGCATTATCATCATCTTGTAATTGACAACCCTGAAAGCATCCAATAGAATAACCAACTGAAATAGTCAGGAATAGATGTCAACAGGCATCCAGGAGATTAAAATGAGATTATCATCAAAAGGTCAGATAGCAATTTCAGGAATGATGTTTCTTGCCATTAATGGCAAAGGGCGTGCGATGACAGCAGCTCAAATTGCATCAGATCAGGATATTTCAGTATCTTATATTGAGCAGTTATTCGCCAGTTTAAGAGAGAGTGACCTGATTGAAGGTGTACGTGGCCCGGGTGGCGGATACCGGCTGGCAGTACCGGCGGCTGATATATCTGTGGCTGACATCGTCACTTCAGTTGACGATCGGACCTATGCTCTGCGTGAAACGGTCATCCCTAACTATGGCGATAATGTTCGCTACTTGAGTCAGTTGATGTGGAGCTCTCTTAGTCGCAGGATTTATCAGTTTCTGCACGATATCAGTCTGCAGGAATGTATAGAACGGTTGCAGGAAGGCGATTCAATTTCAGATATACCAGCAGGCCTATTACAAGCAGGCTTGACCGCCAATTATGCTGATTTCAGAGAAGCCAGCTGAGATTTATTTAAAATTGCTGGTATAATAAGCAAAATCTTATAAACATTAGTGCATATAGAGAAATCGGAGAAAAGTATGGCCTATAGTGAAAAAGTACTGGATCATTATGAACATCCCAGAAACGTAGGGACTCTGGATAAGGATGCTCCAAATGTAGGTACTGGAATGGTCGGCGCACCAGCTTGTGGTGATGTCATGCGTTTGCAGATTCAGGTTGATGATAATGGCGTCATCGAAGATGCTAAATTCAAGACCTACGGCTGCGGTTCAGCCATTGCTTCAAGTTCACTGGTAACAGAATGGATGAAGGGTAAGACCCTTGATGAGGCAGGTCAGATTAAGAACACGCATATTGCTGAAGAACTCGCATTACCACCTGTGAAGATCCATTGCTCTGTACTTGCAGAAGATGCAATCAATGCTGCTATTGCTGACCTTAAGGGTAAGACTCCTTAGGCAAGCAACCTGGCCTGATCCAACGGCGCAAGGAAATAGCAAAGGCCGCTGTAGCGAACAGCGGCTTTTTTTTGCCTGAAGAATTACCAGATGAATATGAATAATCCGTATCAACTTGATGGTTTGCCCTGCGCCTACCCGTCACTGCCGCTTACTGGAAAATTGCGCAGCCAGCCTGAAGATTTTATTGTCGAGGAAGAACTTAGTTTTTTACCCACAGGCGACGGTGAGCACATTTTTCTGCAGATTAGAAAAAAAGGAAAAAATACAGAGGATATTGCGCGTCTTCTTGCCCGGCACAGCGGAGTACCCCGCAAGTCCGTCAGTTATGCAGGTTTAAAAGATCGAAATGCCGTTACCTCGCAGTACTTTAGTGTCCATCTACCGGGAAAAGACGACCCCGACTGGCAGCAGCTGGTCGATCCTTGTTTCGATCTGCTGGCAGTCAACAGGCATCAGAAAAAACTCAGGCGTGGAGCGCTTAGCAGAAACAGGTTTTGTTTACGTATTCGCGAGATTACTGGCATCAGTGAGGAAGTAGAGCAGCGATTGCAGTGGATAAAGCAGCACGGAGTGCCTAATTATTTCACTGCGCAACGGTTTGGCCACAACGCAAATAACCTGGTCTATGCTGAACAAATGCTGCTCAATGGCAAACGGGTAAAGGACCGTTTCAAGCGAAGCATCTATTACTCGGCAGCACGCTCATGGATATTTAACCTGGTGGTGGCAGAGAGAATTAGACGGGATAACTGGAACAGGGCAGTTGCCGGTGACAGTATGATGCTAACCGGCTCACGTTCCTGCTTCAGTGTTGAGACGGTTGATGAAGAAATACGTAACAGGGTAAATGAATTCGATATCAACCCAACCGCACCTCTCTGCGGCAGTGGAGAGGCCATGGTTACTGCAGAGGCTGCTGCGATAGAGAATGCTATCCTTAGCGAGTGGCAAGGCTGGATAAAAGGACTTGAAAAAGCACGAATGGAAGCCGCTCGCCGCGCAATGCGTGTGGGGGTTTCTGATTTGACCTGGCAGTGGGATGGGGAGGACCAGCTTGTGCTGGAATTTTCACTACCGCCAGGCAGTTATGCCACGGCAGTTTTGCGTGAGCTTGGACGCTTCACGGAGCCGAAGCGCAGTTGAAGATTTAGCTCTTTGTGGGCGAGTGAAGTTTTTTTCGCCAAGGTTCTATGTTCTTACTATAGTTTTTCGCCCTTTTGGGCGAGTCACTTTTCTTTGCTTATCCAAAGAAAAGTAACCAAAAGAA
>JASJFV010000212.1:0-4077 GCA_033791885.1 Gammaproteobacteria bacterium
ATTTTTTTCACAAATTACCGCTTCTAATCGAAGCAGGCCTGGATACTAGCTGCTTGGTAAGTCCCCTTGATTGAAAAATGTCTGATCATTTTAGTTAAATAGGTAAAGAAATACTTGATATTGCGTAAGGTATCCACGTAAAAAGGGGATGGAGAGATTAATTCCTAATCAGATGAAATAGTAGCCAAATTTAATCAACCTGCCATATTTTCATTTATTATCATGGTACTGACAACTTAACCCTGGTAGAAGATAATTCTAGGATAAATATGTACAAACGCCACCGATTCCCGTCAGAAATCATCAGTTATGCTGTCTGGATCTACTATAGATTCAATTTGAGCCATAGAGATAACGAAGATTTACTCGCACAAAGAGGAATCACCGACAGTTACGAATCTATTCGCCTGTGGTGCAACAAGTTCGGCCCCAAATACGCCAGGCGGTTGAAACGTAAACATCGGGGTTACGGCGATACTTTTTTCATTGATGAGATCTTTGTGAAGATCAATGGTAAGCAGCACTACCTGTGGCGGGCAGTTGATCAAGACGGTGAAGTGGTGGATGTATATCTCCAGACTAAACGAGATGGTGATACTGCAAAGCGCTTCTTCAGGCGACTGTTGCGAAGCTACCAAGGGGAGCGGAGGAAGATCGTGACAGATAAGCTGAGGAGTTATGGGGTGGCACACCGGGAAGTGATTCCGGAGTCAATCCATGTGACAGATCAGTATGCGAATAACAGGGCGGAGCAGTCGCATGAGACTACCAGTGTACGAGAGCGAGGAATGAGGAGATTCAAATCAGCCAGCCAAGCTCAGCGATTCGTGACCGCTCATGCCGCCGTGTCTAACCTGTTCAATCTTGGTCGGCATCTGGTCTGTGCTCAGCATTACCGGGACCTCAGGGTAGGTGCGTTCAGTGAGTGGAGCAGGGCGGTTGCTTGAAAGATTATTCCTGGTTTTGCATGTATGGAGAAGTTAACTTGTCAGTACCGTTCGTCACTCTGTTCCTCACCGGGACGCCCGGCTTCGTCGGCCGCCCACTAAGCATTAGCGTTAGGCAAAACTTCTTGAGAACAGTATTTGAAGTAACATACAAGGCAGTTATGAAAAAGTCAGAGCAAGAGATGATAAATGAGATCTGTGCCAATCTTCAGCACGAATTAGACGAGTGGGTTGGGAACCACTATCCGGATGAAGGCACGGAAGATTTCGATCGTTGGCAAAGAAGATTAAATGCAATTAATGAAATCGAAAACGTCGAAGATATATACGCTTATGCCGCCGAATTTGTGTCCGATGAAGACGCATTTTTTGAAAAGTGGGGACTTTGAGGATCCTAAATACAATTCAGTGAGAGATGCAGCCATTCAATTGGGTGGTGCAGCTTCTATCAAGGATGTGTTTGTTGGATTTCAGAAATATTTATACGAGGATGATCAGCATGACAAACTGAAGCAATAGAATACTCATTTTTTGATATGTGGCGTAATAAAAACAGCTATAATACTGCTGCGCAAGGAATGATATAAAAGCTGTATAGTGATTTCAGTAGTTGACTGTAAAAATACTTGTAGGCATTGCTTTTAAAGCTAAAATTACCTGGTTTTTATTCCTGCTGGGGTAAGGGTGGGGTAAAACTAGAATGTGGTCAAAACGAAAAAAGGTCGCAATGTTAACGCAACCCCTTGTAATTATTATGGTACCGAGGAGAGGACTTGAACCTCCACGGGCTTACGCCCACTAGCACCTGAAGCTAGCGCGTCTACCAATTCCGCCACCTCGGCATGGATGCTATCCATTAAGGGCGTGGATTCTGACGATTCAATGAGTTTATGTCAATGACGAAATCAAAAAAATACACAGTTGATCCTTTTGCAACACGCGAAGCGGAAAAATACGACAACCCTGTTCCCAGCCGCGAAGCCATTATGGCCTTGCTCGAAGAGGCCGGTCAGCCTAACTCGATGAAAAAGATACTCGATGGGCTGGGTGTCGATGATGAGGATGGCAAGATCGCGATTCGACGGCGCCTCAAGGCCATGGTTCGTGATGGACAGTTATTAAAAAACCGCAAAAACCTGTTTGGGGTGGCCAAACAGATGGGCATGATATGCGGACTGATTCAGGGGCATCCTGATGGTTTTGGTTTTGTCATTCCCGAAGCCGGTGGTGAAGATATCTTTCTCAGTGCCCGGGAAATGCGACAGGTGTTGCACGGCGATAAAGTCATGGTGCGCGCGGTTGAAGGAGACCGCAAAGGCAAACTCGAAGGCAGCATCATTGAGGTCTTGCAGCGTAACAATCATACGGTCCTGGGCCATTATCACCTCGAAAGTGGCATCGGCTATGTCATTCCCGATGACCGTAGAATCGGCCAGGATATCCTAATTCCGCAGGGACAGTCGGCAGATGCCAAACACGGACAGATCGTTGTCGCCACGATTGATAACCAGCCTGACAAACATAGTCAGCCAGTAGGCCATATCAGTGAAGTGCTCGGAGAGCATATGGCTCCGGGTATGGAAATCGAAATTGCCACGAGAAAATATGAACTGCCCTATATCTGGCCGGACGAGGTAAATAAAAAGGTCAAGACTCTGCCTTCCGATGTACAGGATAAGCAGATTCAGGGACGTCTTGATCTGCGTAACCTGCCGCTGCTGACAATTGACGGAGAAGATGCGCGTGATTTCGATGACGCGGTTTTCTCTCACAGGACAGTGAATGGCTGGGAATTAATTGTTGCCATTGCAGATGTTGCCTCCTATGTAAAGAAAGGTAATGAACTCGATCAGGAAGCAGTCAAGCGAGGAAATTCGGTCTATTTCCCGGAACAGGTAATCCCGATGTTGCCCGAAGCCCTGTCCAATGGTCTTTGCTCACTCAACCCGGAAGTCAATCGACTGTGCATGGTATGTATTATGCAGATTGATGAGAATGGTGATATTTCAGAATGGCGTTTTGATAATGCTGTCATGCGATCGCATGCCCGGTTAACCTATAACAAGGTTGCTTCGATCCTGGTTGATGGAGATCCGGAGTTGATCCAGCAGTACTCAGCGGTGTTTGGAGCATTGCAGAATCTTTATAATCTCTATCAGCTTCGTAACAACTGGCGTGGCAGGCAGGGCATGATGGACCTCGATATGCCTGAAACAAGAATTATCTTTAATGAGGAGCGAAAAATCGAGGCCATCGTGCCTCAGGTTAGAAACGAAGCACACCGACTTATTGAGGAATTCATGCTGGCGGCGAACATCTGTGCAGCGAGAACGATTTCTGATGCGGGCTATCATGGACTGTATCGCGTGCATGACGGACCGACCGAAGAGAAGCGTGATAATTTACGCAAGTTCCTGTTTGAGATTGGTTTAAGTCTCGGTGGCGGAGATGAGCCGGATGTACAGGATTACTCACGCCTGTTGGCCGACATGTCAGAACGAGATGACGCCGAAGTAATCAAACCGATGATATTACGCTCATTGAGCCAGGCCCGTTATGAGCCGACTTGTGATGGGCATTTTGCGCTTGGTTTTACGCATTACACCCATTTCACCTCTCCCATACGTCGCTATCCCGATCTACAGGTTCACCGCACACTGAAAGCAATATTGCTTAAAAAGCCATCACCCTATAGTGAACTTCAACTGGTTGAACTGGGCGAACACTGTTCGATGACCGAGCGCCGGGCAGATGACGCAACTCGCGATGTTATGCGCTGGTTAAAAGCAGAATATATGGTTGACCGTGTCGGTGAAGAGTTCACTGGTGCCGTCAGCGGTGTAACAGGATTTGGTCTGTTTGTGCAGCTGGATGATATCTATATTGATGGCTTGATACATATTACCTCGCTGGGCAATGACTATTTTCAATTTGATGCGGCTAAAGGCCGGCTCACGGGGGAAAGAACTCACCGCAGTTACCGGCTCGGTGACAGGTTGAATGTTATCGTCGTGCGTGTCGATGTTGACGAAGGAAGGATTGACCTTGAACTTGCTGAGAAGCCTGAAGCAAAAACTGGATCAGAGAAAAAGCCAGACAGCGGTCGAGAGAAATTTATGAGTAAGAAGCC
>JASJFV010000213.1:0-14004 GCA_033791885.1 Gammaproteobacteria bacterium
CCCAGGCGGCCAGCTCACGCACCGCTTTAGGACTGGTATTGACAAACATGCGCACCACTTCCTGGTCTGCGCCCCAGTCGCTGCCTCGCACCGTGTCTTCGAAGTGGATGTCTTCGTTATCACCCTCTCCCTTAATACTATTGCCGAGGCTCGCCTGCATACCACCCTGGGCTGCGACCGAATGTGAACGCTTAGATGGCACCAGGCTAAGTATGTGCACATCATGGCCTCGTCGTTTCGCAGCGATGGCTGCTCGCAGCCCGGCCAGACCACCACCAATAACCAGCACGTCTGTATAAACAATATTCATTCCTGCTCACCCTGGTTTATCGGTTGTTGCAAAACCGTTGGGCTGTAATGCTCTCCAACCTGTCCAGCGTGCGCTTTGCCGATTTTCATATAGGCCGTTAATGACATCATTCCCAGTATCAGCAGAAAACCGATCAGGCCCCACATTACTCGCTTCAGACGAATACGATTTCTTCGTGGATTGCTGCCATCAAACCAGCCCCATTTAACTGCCAGGCGGTAAAGTCCGATGGTGCCATGAAATTCGACGGCCAGCAGAAGTAAAAGATCAAGTACCCAGCTGCCACCACTCCAGACCCTGTCTGCCGAGGCAAATGGTCCGATATCTGCGGGATGCGTTAACATGGTGTATAGATGTGCGGTACCGAGAAAAAACATGGCAAAGCCGGTGATGACCTGTACCAGCCAGAGGCTAGTATCGCTGTGCTTTAACCGCTTTCGGTGCTGCAGGAAGACCCTGTACTGTTGATAGCTGGATGGAAACTTGCGCATCGCCAGCCCGGCATGCGCGATAAATATTAAAAAAATCAGGGCGACAAAGAAGCTAACGATGGCAGGATATGGCTTACCGAAAAAATACTCACCCTCGAAAAAACGCGTTACCGTATACATGGCATTATTGCTGATTAGAATGCTGGAGACGAACGCCATGTGCCCCCACATAAACAGCGCCAGCAACAAGCCAGTTGCCGATTGCAGAAAATCCAGCCATGCAGGCATGCGCTGAATATCTGCTTGCGAGATACCTGCGGTAAAGTCATCTATCTTGTTCATAGTGAATATTCTGCTGTTATTGATAGAGTATTAAGGGTGAAATTTTCTAACAGCGCAGTTAAATATCATAGCAAATGTGTTAATTCTTTGATCCAGGTCATAATTTCAATAAATCGACCCATTAACCCTAATTATTTGTCAAAATTATCGCCATTTAGCAGTCCAGCCAGTATTTCAGCGGCTTTTTTCTCGCCGTACGCTATGATTTCCTGTGCACGGTCAAATTCAAGGCTGCGGCAAAGGTTCCTTGGTATTTCAATGACAAAATCCGGCGCGTAGGCCGCCAGTTTCATTCGCGCAATTGTCCCCTGCATAGTCTCAAAGGAGAGACTTGCGGAATCAAACAGATCCCAGTCCTTCTGCTGCGGCGTGTCGCTGGATACCTGGAAGCCGGAAAGAAAACTGCGAATCATTTCATGATACTTCTCAAACTCATTAAACTCGATATGATTATCAATTTTGTGCTTCTCGAGTTTGAGGTCGGGTTCACCGCCGAGATTGACTGCGATGGTGATATCCGGTTTGTCGATGAAAGTTGGCGCAATAGGTACCGGATTCAGCAATCCGCCATCAAGTAACATCTTTCCACCAAGTTCAACAGGCGTAAAAAACATCGGGATAGCGATTGAAGCGCGAATAGCATCAAATAGCGGGCCTTTGTTTAGCCAGACCTCTTTTCCTGTTTCAACATCGGTCGCGACTGCCGTAAATGATATAGGCAGGTCTTCAATCATGTGGTTGCCAATTAACTCGCGCATTGCATCAATCACACGATCACCCTTAAACAGGCCGCTGCGAGCAAAAGAAAAATCCAGCAGCTTTACAATATCACTGCGTGTAAGAGCCTTTAGCCAGCTTGAATACTCCTGCAGTTTACCAGCAGCATATATGCCTCCGACGAGGGCGCCCATTGAAGCCCCTGACACTGTACTGATGTTAAAACCGTTGTCTTCCAGCCAGTTAATGACACCAATATGTGCCATCCCTCTCGCACCTCCACTACCGAGTACGAGGGCAATTTTTTTATCTACCATGAACGCCCAGCCTCAAATATCAGTTTGCCTGATTACTCTGTAAACCTGGTTACTCTGCAAATACTCTGTAAATAGGGATTGTGCCGTATCGCTTCATCACTTAACCGTTGCATCTGCCACCTGAGCTGTCGCTGGATTGATGCTTCCTGCAGACAGATGAGGTCATTCTCCGCCTAATATGCCCTCTTTGCCAGAAGAAAACCGTCAGCACTATAGTTGTAATTTCCAGCAAGACCCGTATCTTTGTCCTATGCAAAATAAAATTATCCCTGTCGATGTCATTCTCCATAAACGATCACGCTCACTAGAAGTCCAGTTCAATAATGGTGATCAATATGATTTACCATGGGAGTATCTGCGCGTCTATTCTCCTTCAAGTGAAGTGCGTGGCCGTCGTGGTATAGACAGCATTCTCGTCAGAGGAAAAGAAAATGTCTCAGTTGTCGATATAAAACCCGTTGGCAATTATGCCCTGAAACTGTTCTTTGATGACGGCCACCAATCAGGCCTGTATGACTGGAAATACCTGCATGAACTCGGAACCAATTACAGACAATACTGGCAGCAATACCGTATGCGCATTGCAACGGAATCTACAGGCGAATCAGGCAGCTAGTGATACAATGAGAGGCAGCAATGATCTCACTTATAGCACTGGCGGGATAAACACTCACTGGAACTGGGCATGCAGCAAGCAAAATTAAATATTGGTCAACTGGTACAGCATAAACTGTTTGGTTATCGCGGCGTGATTTATGATGTTGATCCGCAGTTCATGCTGACAGATGAATGGTATGAAAATGTGGCCCGCAGTCGTCCGCCGAAAAATGAACCCTGGTACCGGGTGCTTGTCGATAACGAATTGCAGGAAACCTATGTGGCACAACAGAACCTGGAACCGGCTACAGACCTGAGCCCGATAAAACATCCTTTTCTGAAGGACTGTTTCTCTTCATTTGAAGACGGGCACTATGTCAGGATGACAAATAGCTGAGCATAACGAAACCCGGCCCTCAGTCTGTGCCGTCACAAACATTGCCTCTGCACAATTCTGCTAACAATTCCTGCAGCTATATTTTTCGGCCAGCCCCGGTTAAATCACCTAATCGCCATACAACTGCCATAAATACACCATCTCTATGCATTAGACTGTAACCATAAACAACAATAATGGAGGAGGCCTATGTGTGGCATCATCAGTGATGAATTAATCAATTTTCTCACCGGCCAGTTCAAACTCGACATCAATGGCATACATGGCATCACACACTGGCGTAGAGTAAGACGTAACGCACACTGGATTGCAGAAGAACTTCGAGAAATCCCCGACCTGGAAGTGTGTGACCTGTTCGCTTTTATCCATGATAGCTGCCGACAAAATGAAAATACCGATAGCGGTCATGCTGCACGTGCCGCTAACCTGGCATACGACCTTCACGGTTCATATTTTGATATCGGCGAGGACCGCCTGGCATTACTTACCGAAGCGATAATAATTCATGATGAGCAAATGCATCACCCTGAGCTGACAGTCAAGGTCTGCCTCGATGCTGACCGGCTTGACCTCGGTCGCATCGGTGTTACACCGGACAGGCGTTTCCTGAACACTACCGCCGCAAGAAACCTGATCTGGAAGTGCGTACCGAAGCTGATGTACAAGACAGCATAATTCCCCACCCATTCCAGGCCTGTCGCTGTACGCAGCGAATTATAAAGTCCTCATCAACGTATAAGATGCACAACAAGGTTACTTACACGTAATTTTGTGCATCACTTTTACCGTAACACCAATCACCTGCATATTGTGTTCGAGAATATTGCCTGGAACATATAAGCGACTTCTGCAAAGTGATATTCTATTGCTTTGAATTGTAAGGAATCATGACTACGTAGACTGTTCCCTGTAGCAGCAGAAGAGCAATATTAAACGAGCTTTACATACACTTGCTAACCAATTTCTATCTGGTTTAATTCGTTGCCGAATCATTCCCCCCGATCATAGAGGCTAAGCACTCATTCCAGCGCAAATGAATAGATATTTTCGTATAACTGCAATTATTCTGATTAGCCTTGCGATAATTATCCTGCTGGGAGTTCTTGCTCTCAAACGCGGTATCAATATTTCAGAATTATCTCTGTCGAGTACGCATATCAGCAACGCTCACCTGGTCTGGGGCGAGAAACTCACCCTCAGGGTTGAAAATATCACTATCCGGGCTACAGAAGAAAAACCCACTGAAATATCCTCTGAGGGCCCAGGGCATGTATACGTTCGAGATGCATTACGCGCGGTTAAATTTATAGAAGAGTGGTTTACTTCTATCGACATCAATCAAATAACTGCGGGCCCACTCAATGCACAATTTCACTATCGTGAGCATGAAAGTGGGAAAATCGCGATCACCTCGCCGAAGATTGAGTTGCAGGCAGGAATACGTTCCGAGGGCGAATTCCTGGTTATTGATATCGAACAAATCAGCTCTGCTGAATACAGAAGCCAGGCAAAGGGCGAAGTCCACATCGACACCCAGAAAAGGAGTCTGGCAGGCAGTTTTAACGGAATCCTTGCTGAAACTTTGCCGCTGAAGCTGGAAGTGAAAGCAGATACCCGGCAATTGTCATTTAGCGGACAGGGAAAGGGGGCCATCTCATCCATTGCTCCTATTGTTGATTTATTCAATCTTGGACCGGGCATTACTCCATGGATCAGCGACTACCTGTCTGCCAGCCAGGTTTCATTAAGCACGGTCAGCGGCACAATACCCTACGACAAGCCTGAATCTATTTTGCAGACACTGCACGCAGTTGCCATTGTTAAAGACACCGAATACACCTTTGCCCAGGGCCTTGAACCGATAAAAGCACCGGAGACAAAGATCGAATTCATACAAGGTGTGCTGAAAATCAAGCCACAGCAAGCGACATTCTATGATCAGGATGCGGGCAACAGTGAACTGGACATAAATTTTAATTCGAGCCCGTTCATACTCACCGCTTATATCAGGACACGCGCCCAGGCATCGGGAGGTATACTTACTTTACTTGAATATTACGGTATCCCCTTCCCTTTCGAACAAAAAGAAGGCGTTACAGATACTGACCTGACCCTTGCAATCAATCTCTCAACTATCGGTATCAAAAGCAATGGCAGCTTCAAATCAGACCAGTCTGTATTTGAATATGATGGACATTTGATTGATGTCGATCATCTCGATGTTACTCTCGTCAATACAGACATTACCCTCAGGCAAATCGATGTCAGTAAAAAGGGTCAGTTCTCAGCCCGCATCAACGGCGAACTTGATACAGTAAAAAGTACAGGTGACCTGCAGCTCAGTATCGATAATTTCGTGTTTCAATCCACAGACGCGGAATTGCTACTGGACAACCCCGATAACGTGTCCTTAAAAGTGAATTACCAGTTACGCCCTGGCGGTGATTTAATCAAGGTCACTGCAAGCACCTGGAAAGTCGGTGATATGCACATCAATGTCGGGGAATTCATTACACCGTTCTCACACGAAACCTGGTCAGGCAGGCTTCCAGCAACAGCAGTGACGATTTCACCCTGGTTAAAAACAACGGTGTCCGGCACTTTTAAACGTCAGGCACCATATGCTGATCTCACTATTTCACTTCTTGGTTTATCTCATGATGACTGGCAACTGAATCAGCCCGAGGTTCTAATTGAACTGGTGCTGGATGATGAGGTTAGCGTAAAAACAAAAAAAACAGTTGATATATCCTCCGGCAACACGGATATCAACCTGATGCCTGTTCACTTGACCTATGGGTCAGAAAAAATTCATCTCCATCAAAGTGGAATCAAAATAGCCGGCCAGTCCTTTCCTGATATTAAAGGTCATCTGGATTTACAAAAACAGACGGGCAAGCTGAAGATTGATCGTCTCAGTGTGGTTGATGCCAATAGTAAAAAATTACTAACTGTGGACAGTCCCGTAACAGTCGACTTTTCATTGCAGGACAAAAACACCTACGCTGAAATACCCATGCTGGGTATAAAAATTGAACAGCAGCAACAGGGGGCCTGGTCAGTCGTCCTGGAAGATCTTCGTAACCTGAATAAATATTCACCGCTGCTGCAGCAGTACCAGCTGGAGAAGGGAAATTTTACACTCAGTTCAAAAAATGGATCCCTGCCCTGGACTTTCAATGGCAAGATTAGTCATCCATTAGCATTACTTGTAGCAGGCGACATTCCGGTGCACGATTACCTGATCAAAGGAAACTATGATGGGGAAAAAACTAATGTCGATATAAACGAGAAAGTTCATATAAAACTGGCAGAAAAAATATCCATAGAATCTAAACAGATTGGTTATAACCTGCCTGCTCTGCTGAGCTTATTCGAACAAACGGGTAATCAGACAAGCAATAAGCAAAGTAAGGGCAAAGACAAGGCAAATAAAAGGAAAAGGAAAACGAATAAGGAGGCAGGCAACAGCGACCTTTCCCTTTCTCTGACAGCAATAGACAGCTTTGTTTATTTTGATGAGTCTCGTCGTGCACTGGCCGAAGAACTTAACCTGACACTGGATAAGGGAGCAATAAAGAGCAATCTCAAGTATGGCCCTGGTAGTGCCGATCTGGAGATCCGGGAGAATACAATATCACTCGTCGGTAGGGGTTTTAATCCTGCATTCGTCGATAAATTAATCACTTACACGAAGTATAAAGAGGGAGATCTCGAGTTCCAGGTTTCAGGTGACTTCGACAACCTGGATGCGGTCATTCTCATCAAGGCAGCGGTAATTAAAGACTTTGGCGTTGCCAGTAATGTTCTTGCCTTTATCAATACAGTCCCGGCCTTGCTCACTTTCAGGCTGCCGGGCTTCAGCGCAGACGGTCTGCGTGCAAAGAAAATCAGCGCAGGAATAAATTACCAGGATGGCATGATCAAGCTTAAATCAGTTCATCTTGATTCAAAAGAAATTGATGTGCGCGGTGAAGGGAACGTAAACCTTAATGACAATACTATAGACATTACTCTTAACCTGATTACAGGTACAAAAAAAAGTCTGGGTCACATCCCCCTGCTGGGTTATGTCCTTTCCGGAGACAAGAAAAAACCCTCGATTACTCTTACTGTAAAAGGGAGTTTAGACGATCCGGTAGTGAGTCATACCGCCTTTAAGGAGGTAAGCTCTTATCCTTTCCAGCTGTTAAAAAGGACAGTAATTTTACCAGCACATATGTTAAAAAAAGGTCGTAATGAAACAGATGACAGTGGTAGCAATAACAGCAGCACTGATAAACAGTGAATGGGAAATCTAGTTCGCACGGATAATCGTCTTTATCAGCTTGATCTGACAGACGCCGGTCACTGACTATGGCAGTAGATCACCTGATAATAGTCAAGTGGATCCTTATGCACTAGTGATAAACTACTGAAATTATGACCATTCCCTTTCTCATTGGTTTATTGAGCGCCGTACATTGTTTTGGAATGTGCGGTGGAATTGTCGGTGCCCTGACCATGAGCCTGCAGCCTGAAATTCGCAGCCACACCAGCCGCTTGTTTTTTTACAGCCTGGCTTACAATCTTGGACGCCTGGCAAGCTACGCTACAGCCGGGCTTCTGGTCGGCTGGCTGGGCAATACGCTGGTTACGCTACTGGCACCACAGCAGGGATTACCTTTCCTGCGTATCATGGCCGCACTGATCGTAATCTTTCTTGGCCTGTATCTCGGTGGCTGGTTTCCGCGCTTAGCTACCATCGAAAGACTGGGGACACCGGTATGGAATAAGCTGCAGCCACTGGGACAGCGTTTACTGCCAGTGAAAAGTCCATTTCAGGCCTTTCTCTTCGGGGTTATCTGGGGCTGGTTACCCTGTGGACTGGTTTATTATGCATTACTGCTGGCGCTGTCCGAAGGTGGTGCAATTGATGCCGCTGTGTTTATGCTGATGTTTGGCCTCGGTACGCTAATACCAATGCTGATGGCATCTATGCTGGCAGGCAGGCTGAATCACCTGCGAAAATCAGCTATAATACAAAAGATAAGTGGTGGTTTGCTCATTGTTATGGGCGTCGTATCACTTATTCTTCTATACAACCCAGAGCTTTTGCATTCCATGCACTATATGCCTTGACTGTGGACAACCCTATGCAGACAGAAAATATCATCGCCAAGCCCAACTCGATAAATGGTAATTCGCCGGAACTGATGGAAGTGCTGCGCGCAGCCGACCTGGTGGCCGTGACGGATGTCGCTGTGATGATTACCGGTGAAACAGGAACCGGTAAAGATTTACTGGCAAAGCGCATTCACTCTAGCAGTCGTCGCCACGATAAACCTTTTATTACTGTTAATTGCGCTTCTCTGCCTGCAAGCCTGGCCGAATCACTGTTATTTGGTCATCTCCAGGGTGCCTTTACTGGTGCTACAAGTCCTCGCAAGGGTTTTATAGCAGAAGCTGATGGCGGCACATTACTGCTCGACGAAATTGGTGAAATGCCTGCCGCGATACAGGCTACATTGCTGCGTTTCCTTGAAAGCGGTGAATATCAGCCGCTGGGAATGGTTGATGCACGCCATGCCGATGTTCGCATCATTGCTGCAACGAATTCCAATCTGATTGAGGATGTTGAGGTGGGCGCATTCCGTCGCGATCTGTATTTTAGACTCAATGTTGTACCACTCGAAGTACCCGCACTGAGAAACCGCACTGGCGATCTTGCAAACCTGCTGCATGCACTTAATCAGAAACTGGCCAGCGAGCACCAGCTGGAAGCACCAGGATATACTGCCGCAGCAATTGCTGCCATGGAGCAATATGACTGGCCAGGCAACATACGCGAATTACGGAATTTCATTGAAAGGATGCTTATCCTTTTTAATGGAAGAGAGATTGATATCACCAATTTACCAGGCGAAATTAGCAATCAGATGAGCAGCAAGTTTGGTAATTTGTTCAATCTTCCTAGTGAAGGAGTCGACCTGGAATCGCTCGAAATCAGGCTAATGAACCAGGCCCTGCACGCCTCGAACGGCAACAAAAGCCGAGCCGCTCGATTGCTTGGCCTGACCCGCGATACCTTTCTCTACCGTCTGAAGAAATACGCCATCTGATCATCGCCTTTTCAGGTCATAATGCATACTGAAATGGATCGTTTTTGGTAAGTCGATTACACTCGGCGGCACCGGCAGGGGCAATGACTTCTTTATTGCCCTGGAAGCCGCATTAGTCAATACACGGTGTGCTCCATTGCATTGAATTTCATCCACCGCACCGTTCTTCAGCAGCCTGAAACTGACCTCAACCTGGCCTTCAATACCTTGCTTACGCGCTGAGCGTGGATAGTATTTTCGTGATTCGATGTGTGCCTGCAACAGGCTGAAATAGTTGACTATAACCGACTCTGTTGCGGGATTTTTTGCGACAGACTTTTGTTTCGCCTTGAACGGACTGCTGGCTATATTTTTTTTCCTTTGAATACTTTCTTTGTTCGGTTTTGCTGCTTTTTTTCTTATCTTTTTCTTCTCGGGCTTAGTCTTCTGTATTGACCTTTGAGTAGTTTTTGCTACTGCTAGCGGCTTTACCTGTGTTTCAGGTGTAGATTTCTTTATCGGTTCTGGCGCAATCTCGGGTTCTGGTTCAGATTGTGACTGAATCAGTTCTATGGTTATTTGCCGTGTAGCAACCTGAGCGGTATGGCTGGCAGATTTAGTATCGGGGATTACGATTAGAGCAAGGCCTGCGCCGGCAAGGTGGACGGCAACAGAGAACAGCAGAGCCATAACCTGAACTCGGGATGCAGTAGATGTCATACCAATATCAGGTTATTGAACAGTGGACGACTTGCGGCCGCCCACTGACTCTGTGTTTACATACTACAGCGACTAGAATGTAGCATCTAGACGCGCCCAGAATGTCCGCCCCGGTTCGTTAACACGAACAGCAAACGGGTCCATCAGGTTCGAGCGGCTGACATGCTCTGCATAAGTTTCATCGAAAGCATTATCGACACCAAGACGCATATTAAAGGCATCATTGAAACGATAATTACCATATAGATCGAGTACAGCATATGAAGGTGTTTCACCGACTTCCTGCTTGCTGAATTCGTCAATGCGGTCCTGCTCAGCAGCAAAGCGTACACGACCTCCAGCACCCCAGCGTGAGACGGAGTAATTAAGCCCTACCCTGCCGTTAAGCGGCGGTGTCTGAGCGATAGGACGATCATCATCCGTTGTATTCGTAGAATTGACGTATGCCAGTGCGCCGAATAGATCCCATGACCTGGTTAGTGCCCATGATGCGTCGACTTCGGTGCCCCATAAGACAGCGTTGACGTTGCGGTAAATGTCAGCACCGTTTGACTGCGTAGTACCTGACTGGCCACGTGCAGTATCGCGCAGGATGTAGTCAGATACATCGTCATAGAACACCACGCCATTCCAGTTCACACGTTCGTTTTGCTGCCCGATACCGAGATCGATCTGGTGATGTTTTTCGGGCTTGATATCAGGATTACCCACCCATTGCAGAACAGGCATCATTGCAAATTTGTTCATATAGCGTTCTGTCGCATCAGCTGTACGTACACTGCGAGACAGCCCGGTAAAGAAGACCATGTCCTTATTGAAATCTAACTCATAGCGTAACAACCCGCCTACATTAGTCTCAGTCTTGTCGCTTGCCTTGACGCCGTAATACATCTGGTACATCTGGTTCGCCGTTTTTGGGCCAGCTTCTGGCTTGTCATCGACCTTATCAGCTGACGCCTGGACATAATCAAGCCTTAGTCCATATTTCAGACGTTGCTTATCGGCAATGCTGGTTTCTGCCTCACCGAATAGACCACTCTGGTTGATAGCAGCACCCGGCCACAGGAAGGAAATACTTTTAGCTGTGCCGCTGTCCATATTATTGAGCACTGCATCCCTGTCATTATTCTGGATATTAAGACCGTAATTCCAGCTGGTGTTGCCTGTCCTTGATGTCATTATGACGGTGCCGCCGGCAGTATCCGAAGTCGTTGGCGTCGCACGCAGCATAGGCTTCCCTGCCTTCGGATGTGATGCAGGATAGGAAGGCGGTGTGCGCAAGCTATAGTTGTCCATCAGGTGATTAACATTACTTGCATAGGCATCAACCTTGATATCATTAAGCCAGGAATCAACTGGTTTATCTGCATATTTCAGACGGAAAATATCAGAATCTTCTTCCGGGCTATCCATACCGGCACCGGGATACAGTGCATCGGAAAATTCATTTCTCTCGTAGCTGAACTCGAACAAGCGGTCTTTGGTCGGGGTAAGCCCGGCAATAAAGCCGGCCTGTTTGTGGTCGAATGAAGAACGTACTTCCACGCCATCGCCATCTTTGTAATTGTCGGCAGACTTGACCTGTGCAATACCACGCAGATAGCCCGTGTCATTTGAGCCCATGACATCAGCAGCTAGATCACCCTTGATGCCATTATCCGTTGCAGTGCCGCTTACACGACCATGAAAACCATCCTGTTCGCTGGCCAGCAGGCGAGAGTCGCGATTAAATAATACCGTACCGCCACTGCCGCCACCGCCATATACCAGTGTCTGCACACCTTTGATAACAACGACTTCTTCATAGGTTTCCAGTGCCGCCCAGCTGGTAGGCGGGTCCATTCTGTTGGGACAGCCACCATGAATGTAAGCACCATCGAGCAGGACATTGAGACGGGTCTGTGCCTGTCCACGAATTATCGGATCAATACCACGGCCGCCAAAACGACTACCTGATACACCGTTGATCTGGCGCAGAAATTCACCGCCGTCAGCGCTGGTCGGACTGACCTGGTTATATTCGTCCGGTACGGCAAAATTAGGATTAATGCCTATCCTGGTTTCGAACACGTCTCTGACTATAACTGGATCAAGCTCATAAGAAGTATTACCCGTTGTTTCCTGGGCCTGAACGGTTCCTGCTAATTGACATGCGGCAGCAACGGCCAGTGCTAGTGTGCTTTTTTTCACGAAAAAATATCTCCCTTATATTATAAGTATCTAGAACTTCTATAAGGAAGAATCGTGCCAGTTTATATGATGCTGTAAATCAATGACTTGGAGATATATTCATTACTTCAGGTGAGGCATATGACGACATAGCGCGGCATATCCCTCAGTTATAGATGATAGAAAATGAATCGCAGAAAGCATCGATTCTTAGATCAGTGGTCATGCTCTCGCGACACTGCAATACTCTTGTTCATGATGTAATCGGTGATAGCCATGGCAATCGCAGAAAGTATAAAGGTCAGGTGGATAATAACCTGCCATTTAATCGTGTTGTCTGCCATGTGTTCTGCATTGATGAATGTCTTTAACAAGTGAATAGATGAAATCCCGATCAACGCCATCGATAACTTGATCTTCATCGTTGTGGCATTTACATGCGCCAGCCACTGCGGCTGATCCGGGTGTTCCGTTAGATTTAGTCGAGAGACAAACGTTTCGTAACCACCGATGATGACCATGATAAGAAGGTTGGCAATCATCACCACATCAATAAGACCCAGTACAAGAAGCATAATTTCACTTTCGGTGAAGCTATTCGCTTCAGCGATAAGATGAATCAGTTCTTTTATGAACAAGAAGACATAAACGCCCTGCGCTACAATTAGTCCGAGGTAGAGCGGTGCCTGTAACCAGCGACTCCAGAAAATCATCTGTGCCATTACAGCCATATATGGATTACGATTAATAGGTTTTTGTTGCGACATTTGTTCCTCTGATATTTCTTAAGATGACCTGAAGCTGCCAGCCGAAAATGATTACAATCCTGATGCGAAAATTCGCTATATTATACAGATGTTCAACAAACAAATAGCGAGCGTTGCTGTAGAATCATTATGGGATTCAATGACTGAAAGGTAAATAATAATTGCAGGCAAACGACACCCTTACATTAGTAATTTATATTTCTTGTGAGAATGTCGCGCTGGTATACGCACTATGAATAACATCACCACGGAAACTTTTTTCCTACCGAAAGAAATCGAACGAAAAAAATGGTCTGTGCCTGCCGAAATCTACAACCTTTATCGCTCATTACTCAAAAGATGCTCAACAGGTCATTTATTTGTCCCTATACGCGGCCTGCAGTTCATGGCCATTCTGGATAATAGTGAAATCGTCTTTGTCGACAGCCAGTCGTATGCCTACTCAAAAGATGAAGGCGGACGTCTGATACTCATCGCATGGGTATTTTCATCAACACAGGATCGGGACGCCCTGACCCAGCCGATGCCCTGTGAAGTGATATTCTATGAAAAAAAGAATCCCGACATGCAACTACGTCTGATTGCAGAATTCAAAAAATCAATGGAATTAATGGATACACGGTACAGGGATAAACAGCTGCCATCAAAGGGTGCCAGAATTCTTAGCTTGTAACGACAGCGATACAGCTGATGAACATCAGCAGGTCATACAATTAACCGGTCAGCGAGGCGAACAGAGTAGGTAGCTTTTCTGGCAATCTGTTTACATTATCAACAACAGTGTAGTTGTTCTCGCCGAAGATACGCTTCACATAGTCATCCGCATTAGGATCTAGCGTCAGGCAATAAGTTAAGACACCGGTACTGTATAATTCTTCTACCGCTTTCTTAGTATCATGACGCAAGTGCTGCGGATCGCGTTCATCAATATCTGCAGGTTCACCATCAGTGACCAAGAGTACCAGTTTACGTTTTTCCTGTTGTTTTAATAAGTGTTGTCCGGCATGACGCAGAGCAGCCCCCATGCGCGTAGACAGCCCTCCTTTCATACCGGCAAGACGAGATTTACTTTCATCATCAAAGTGTTGATTAAAATCCTTGAAGCGATAGTACTGCACGTCGTGGCGACCATCAGAAGCAAAACCATGTATGGCAAA
>JASJFV010000214.1:0-2957 GCA_033791885.1 Gammaproteobacteria bacterium
TAATACAACTATTTATTCAGGGTTAATTAATTTATATTTATTATATTCTGAAGTATTTGCTTATCAGCGGCCAAGGAAATCATAGCCCAATCTACCCTCTCATTTTAGATATGCGTATCCTTCATGCAAAAAAAAACCGCCCATAAGGACGGGTAAAAGGTATTTATCAATGCTGCTGTAACGTTATTTCATGTTATTTTTCATGTAGCTTTCTTTACTGTTGCCGCCTTCAACCGTGTTGAAACCCAGGCTGCTCCAGGCCTGCATGCCACCACGGTACCAGAGAATTTTTTCTCCGGGATAGCCCATACCGAGCAGGGTTTTGATGTTTGCCGGCGACTGGCCACACCAGTAACCATTACAGAAGAAAATCACCCGATGCGCACCGCTGAAGTCCCAGCTGTCATCTTCTTTCTGCTTTCCACCAAAAAACTCCAGGTGCTCACCCATGGTTATATCATCTGCACCGCCCTTGCCAATATTAATCTCTTTCCATGGAATATTGATTGCGCCCGGAATTGTGCCACTCTTGCCGTTAATCCAGTCAGGTGTGCGTGAATCGACCAGCAAAGCATCACCCGCCGTTACATGTGCCAGTAGTTCGAGTTCACCAATGGTCTTAACCGTTGGATCGAGAGACATTGGCAGCACGCAGAATGGCGGGCAAGGACGCGTGGTCTTTTCATAGTACTTACTGATTGTTGCCGCATTATCCTGGTTACGCTGAATCTTGACTGCTTTGCCCAGGTGATTGGTCTCAACGGACATCATCTGCTTGGTAATTCCAACTGGCTTTCCAGCCATTACCTGGCTTGAAGCTGCCAGTACTATTACAAAAATGCCAGTAGTTATGGTGTTCTTAATATTAATCATTTCCCCTCCGGGAGTAAGTTTGTGCAATTTGGTGGAAACTACATCTGCGAAGATCTGAACGCAATCAGGCCTTAGCCTAAATCATACAATCTACCGCCCTGTATCCAGGGTTTGCCGGGTAGACGGACAACCTGCTTCATAGCAGCAAGTTGTGCGCCAACACCGCATTAATCTACAAATTGTATTAATTTGTTGTTTAGAAAGGCTATTGTACTAAGAATATTGCGTGTCCAGATTTAGAAGATGAAATTAATTATGACACACATGACAATAACATGACATGCTGTGCCATACTGCAGTGCCTTGTGCATGAATAGCTGTCAGGGAGGAGAAGCAAACCGTTTTCTATGGGTATTAAATATGATTCATAAAAAGTTTGAGTCGCCACACTGCAAGGACATTATCGACCTGATTCCTGAGCCTTTTGTGATTATCAACAAGAAGTACCAGATCGTCGCCGCTAACAAGCACTATCGCAAGAAATATGAGCGCGCCGATTCAGAAATTATCGGCGATACCTGTTACCACATCTCTCACGATTCTGATGCACCCTGCCACGAAAAAGGCGAGCATTGCCCACTGAAAAGTGTTTTTGACTCAGGACAGCCGACAGAGGTTATCCATGTTCATTACGATAACGAAGGTGGAAAAGAACACGTACAACTGCGTGCACAGCCCATCCTGGATGATGACGGGAGTGTAAAATACATGGCAGAGTCGATGATCTGCCTGGATGAAGTGATTAAAGCCGAGCAGATGCTCATTGGCCGATCAAGTCCCATGATACGGTTAACCAGCCTGCTGCAGAGGGTGGCGCCAACTCGCTCAACGGTTCTTTTAACCGGCGAAAGTGGCGTAGGCAAAGAGAAGGTGTCTGAGTATTTGCACCATTTTTCAAACTGTCATAAAGGGCCTTTTGTCATTGTTGACTGCTCAACACTTGGTGAGCAACTAATCGAAAGTGAATTATTCGGGCATGAAAAGGGCTCATTTACCGGCGCAACAGATAAAAAGACTGGACTGATAGAATCGGCCAATACAGGCACTCTGTTCATCGATGAAATTTCTGAACTGCCCTTGCCACTGCAGGCAAAGCTGCTGCGTTTTCTGGAAACAGGGACATACAGAACTGTTGGCGGTACTAAATACAAGCAGGTTGATGTACGTGTCATTGCCGCCACCAATAGAAATTTACGGCAGATGGTGGAAGAGAAAAAATTCAGAAATGACCTCTACTTTCGTCTCACCGCCTTCCCGGTTGAAGTCCCTCCGCTGCGTGAGCGTAAAGATGACATCCCTGCCCTGGCGGAGCATTTTTTATCTGCTATTGAGGGTGGATCCTCCCACGTTCCGCTGTCAGAAGAAATCATTGAAGATCTGATCAAGTACGACTACCCTGGCAATGTCCGCGAGTTACGCAATATCATGGAAAGGGCCAGCATACTCGCCAACCTTGGCACCATGGCTCCTGAACATCTAATCTTCGAACAGTTCACTTACATAAATTCAAATTCAGAGGTCGTTCAGTCACCTGAAAACAATCCAGAATTTGACCTGGATAAGCATGACTATCTCAACAGGAGTCATGGCCGGCACAATAAAGACCGCATTCTGGATGCCCTCAGGCAATGCAACGGCAACCGTTCAGATGCCGCTAACATGCTGGGGGTCAGCGAAAGAACCATCTACCGCTATGTGAAGAAGTTGCGTGATGAAAAGCAGGTTTCTTAAATAGTCCAGGAGATGGCGGCGAGGTGCCGCACCTGCGGTATCCTTATCAACCAGAAAAACCAATTGATGTAGGCGCCTCGCCTCGGGGCCATCAGGTTAACAATAGCAAAGCATCAGAGATTGCTTCGTCGCCGGCTCCTCGCAATAACAGGTGACGTTTCTATTTTTAGTGATGAAGTGATTAAGAAATACATGTGCATCATTGCACCCTTCGTGTATTTCCTGCGGTCAGGCAGCATCGCAGCGTGGCAATCTCTTCAACTATGGTAGTACCTGTGAGATTGCTTCGTCGCTGGCTCCTCGCGATGACGAATGATTAATGCGCCACTAACCTCGTCTGATTCATTGTAGTT
>JASJFV010000215.1:0-11211 GCA_033791885.1 Gammaproteobacteria bacterium
CTTCCCCACCACCATCACCGCCTTCTGGCGGCTCAGTTACTGGTGGATCCGTCCCCTCAGGAGGAGTGTCACCTGAATTACTGTCACTGTCTGAGCCACCGGCTACCAGGGCGATAAAACCAATTCCAACAAGTGCCCCGGTTGTGACCATGGCAGTTGTACTCATACCGGTGCCCGTAATCGCAACGGTTTTTAACACATTGCCTGCTGGATCAGACAATGTATAAGTACCTGATTTTTTGAAATCAAACATCAGGATTCCTTTATCATCAGTTTTTTCTTCTTCTTTAGTCCCATCAGGGAATGTGATAGTGATGGTTGTGCTAACCATTGGCTGACCATTCTCGCCAACCATCGATAAATGCTTGGTAACAGCATTTGCTGCAGGCGCCAGGAGCATGAGCAACATACTGAGAATTATTGTTGAAATTCTATATAAAGGAATTTGCGCGTGTGGTTGATTCATAATAGTAAATCTCTCCATCTACCATAACTGATTTTTATATTAGCCAGATTACACAAAAACAGCATAACAGAAAAGACCCGCCATTAACCTGTCATAACAAATAGTCAGATCAATATTTTTACAGCATTTCATGGCGCATCAGTATTATGCCGGGCAGACAAGACAACCGGCAGCTTTACAAACATGAACTAGACTGGTGTTCTAATATAATTATATGACGCTGTTAATTCTTACTCATTAGCTCTTTGTCTTCATTGACACATTCAGCGGTGGATACTTCCGCGCATTCAACACCAGCTTGCTCTGCACAGCATCATCCAGATCAATCCCGCAACGGTCTGCCATTCGGACGAGGTAGATCATTACATCGGCCATCTCCAGTGCCACCTCCTGCCGGGTTTGCAGCTCGATGTCCAGACTCTGTGCTTCGGTCAACCATTCGAAATGTTCCATCAACTCAGCCATTTCCACGCTCATTGCCATCACCAGGTTCTTCGGTGAATGATATTTTTCCCAGTCGCGTTCATCTGCAAACTTGCGCAGGTACTGCTGTAATTCTTCAACTTCAATCATCAACTTTCCGTTCTATCTTCAGGTCGTTCTTATTGAGCATCAAATGTTCGCCAGCCAGTCTGGCAGCAACTGTCCTGCCTTCCTAAGCTCCGCACGATGAATATTGCATCGTAGATCATATTTCTTCATCAACGTCCAGAAACGTTGTGAATGGTTCATTTCCCGTGTATGCACCAGTTCATGCAACAGGACATGGTCTACCAGATTTTCTGGCAGAAAAAGCATTTTATAATTCAGACTAATATTTCCCGTTGCTGAGCAGGAACCCCAGCGTGTTTTCTGGCCTCGAATGGAAAGCCTTTTCCAGTCAAGCCCGGTCTCATTGGAAATCTGCTGCAGCCGTAATGAAAATTCGTTGCGGGCCTGCTGTATCAACCATTTTCGTAATATTAGGTAGGCATATTCATCTGACGATTGCAGACAAACAAGATTCAAGCTGCCTTCAACAACTCCCGTTCTTTTGCAGGAGCCTGTCTTACGAAATATCGGGTATTTTTGCCCGGTGCAAAGCAGCTCAATATGCGAAGGAAATCCGCCGATGCTTGTCTCTGTATCAGGCTGGTGAATAACATATTTCTGCAGATTCCGCTCGATCCAGTGCTTTTTACTGAGCACAAAAGTCAGCCATTGATCTTCTCTTGCCCCGTCTGGAACAACGATCAGTAACGAACAATCAGGCCTCAGCTCAATACGAATACGCTTGGCCCGCACAGAATGGCGCAAGTGGCAACTCGAGAGGCCGGAAATAGAAATGTTGTCTATGCGTAAATCTGCCATGATTTATTCAGTGTTTTTTTGCAAACAATATTAACCATCACAAAATGATGTGTCATTTGTTTTCCCAACATCACTTATACTTCGGAGAACATTCATTTCATCGTTAATGATTATAAATTCATGAAACCTGCAACAATCAGCGCTGACCTGCACTGCCACTCGACGGCATCGGATGGTACTTTGCCACCGGCCAAGGTAGTCACTCGAGCCGCAGCAAATGGCGTCGACATGCTGGCACTGACTGATCATGATACCACCGCGGGTCTGGATGAGGCATATCTTAGTGCACAGGAAAACAATATCAGGCTGATTGCAGGGATAGAACTGTCCGTCACCTGGCAGGGGAAATTATTACATATCGTTGGACTTGACATCGACCCCGAGTATCGACCGCTCAGACAGGGAATCCGCATGTTGAAAGAGATGCGGGAGGAAAGAGCGCAGGAGATGGGGAAACGCCTGGCCAGGGCCGGGTACAACAATGCCTATGAAAATGCGCGCCGCCTGGCAGGCAACGGCAATATTACACGAACGCATTTCGCGCGACACTTGATAGAGGTCGGCGCAGCAAAGGATTTCACTGATGTATTCAAGCGCTTCCTGGTACGAGGCAAACCCGGCTACTATCGGGTTGACTGGGCGCCAATGGAAGATGCCATTAACTGGATTACAGACTCAGGCGGAGTTGCAGTCGTTGCCCATCCGATGCGATACAAATTGACAGCCAGTTGGCTTAACCGTGTTATTGCCGGTTTCAGGGAAGCGGGTGGTAAAGGCATAGAAGTCGTTTGCGGGCACAACAGCGCGGATGATAATGCACGCAGTGCAATGTTTGCACGTAAACACGGTTTACTGGCATCGCAGGGTTCTGACTTTCATGAGCCGGGCAAATGGGTGGAGCTGGGCAAGCTCGCTAAATTACCTGATGGTATTGAACCGGTCTGGCAACAGTGGCTTTAACGTACATCAAAGGACCTGCAAGCAACTGCAACTGATAAATCAACCAGGAATGGTTGTGATATGATTTCCCCTGATAAAATACTACCTGACCTGATGACTGCTGCTGATATTCGATGAGTCTGAACGAACAAGAAATTCAACAAGCCCGCAATGAATTGATTGAATTGAGGCTTGAACATAGTGACCTGAATCATGCCATTGAGCTTATGCTGCAAAATAATTATGTTGACCAGTTACGTTTACGTCGCATGAAAAAACGCAAACTTAAACTGAAAGACAGCATCCTGCGGCTGGAGAGCATGGTCATCCCTGATATCGATGCGTGACAAGTTAATTCAACATACTCCCTGTTAGTCAACTGTTAAGATGAGCGAAATTCTCGGCCTGCTGGTCTTTATGCTGTTGATTTATACCTGGTACAGAAACCTGACTGTACGGGAACTGGCTATGAGTCATTCCAGTCGCGCCTGTCAACAGCAGGACTTGCAACTGCTTGATGACAGCGTCCATCTGTCAGGCCTGTCGCTTGGCCGTTGCCCTGACCAACGCCGTTGTCTGCGGCGGCGATATCGGTTTGCCTACTCGAGCGATAAAATCCACCGCAGTACTGGCGTCACTATCATGCTGGGTAATCATCTTGAAAGTATTGTTTTCTCATCCCCACCGGAGTCACTGGAAGCCTGATCAAGGCTGATAATACGATGAACCAAACCATAGCCTATACGATCGACGACCGGCGTTATCTGAGCATTACCGACCGTTGCACTCTTGCCTGTGAGTTCTGTCCAAAAATCCAGGGATCGATGCTGGTTCATCAATATGATCTGACTATCGATCATCGGCCGGAAACAGATGAGATAATCGCTGCCATAGGTGATGTCAGTAATTATTCATGGGTCGTCTTCTGTGGTTATGGTGAGCCTACCCTGCGATTAAAAACCTTGCTGGAAGTGGCACGTTACGTCAAGCAGCAGGGTGGCAGAGTGCGCCTGAACACCGATGGTCTGGCCAACCTGGTCCACAAGCGCAATGTACTACCGGAAATGGCAGGACTAATTGACGCCGTCTCAGTTTCTCTGAATGCCCAAAACGAAGTAATCTACAATCGCCACTGCGTCCCGGCAGTTGAGAATTCATGGCATGCCATGCTGGATTTCCTGCAACTGGCGCCTGCATCAATACCTGATGTCACTGCCACCGCAATCAATGGCCTTAAGGGGGTTGATATTGAAGCCTGCCAGCGGCTGGCAGAAGAGCGAGGGGTCAAATTCAGACAACGCGAACTTGACCTGGTGGGATAGTAAATAAATGTCTTACGATTCAGCTATCAAGTTTTAACAGGTGAGGCTTGCAGTCGGCGAGGATTTAGCCTTTGCTCTCACCTGCTGTCAAAACATCCTGGCGCGGTGAAAATCCAACAATAAAAAAAGCCGCCTGATCAGGCGGCTTTTCAAATAAAAACCCAATAAAACTTATTTCAAACCCTGCATATAAATTGACAGCTGCTTGATTTGCTCATTTGACAGCAGGAATGCAATTGGATTCATCATGTCATGCTTACGCGTACCGTCTTTGAAGGCATGAAGCTGCTTCTCTGTATATTCAGCATTCTGCCCGGATACACGAGGAAACTGGATTGGAATCCCTTCGCCGGATGGGCCATGGCAACTCATGCACGCAGAAATATTAAGCTTGCTGTAACCACCGCGATAGATTTTTTGTCCGGCCAGAGCCTGTTCCTCGTCTTCTTTTTTAACACCGACATTCATCACCGGAAGACTGGAGTAATAGGCATCAAGGTGTGCCATATCTTCTTCACTAAGCGCAGCAACCATGCCGGCCATTATTGGATCCTGGCGACTGCCGTCTTTAAAGGCCTTCAACTGCGACAATATATAACCCGGCACCTGGTCCGCCAGTTTAGGGTAGAGCGGTGTACCGCTCATACCGTTACCATCAGGACCATGGCAGGAAGAGCAAACCGCTGCTTTCGCGGCACCTGTTTCCGCAACTCCCTCCGAGGCGTGTGTAGCATGAACCACTCCGGTGGCCATCATGCCAGCTAATGCTAAAGACAAGACCAGTAATTTTTTCATTGCAAACTCTCCTGAAGATTCTGCCGAATGTCAGATTTCAATAAACTGAGGATATCGTCAACCCTAAACCGTGTGCCGCTTTATATCTCAAAGGGGCTCTCAGGTCAATTTAAGAATTCTCTTATATGCATATATAAATCGGCTTAAACTGCGATGAATAGTTATTGCGGGATGCTGCTGAATAGCGTTGAATACAACAACTATTCAACAAATTCTTACCGAGATTTCAATGGAACGACTGCCGGCCCAGCCCACATTCATCAAAGGTGCCTATACCTTACAGCAATTGCCCGAAGATGAAGGTATAGAAGTCGCCTTTGCCGGTAGATCAAACGTGGGTAAATCCAGCACACTCAATACACTGGCTGGAGTGAAGTCGCTTGCTCGAACCAGCAAGACCCCGGGCAGGACGCAGGAAATAAACTTTTTTGATCTCGGTAATAATCGACGACTGGTTGACCTGCCGGGCTATGGCTACGCAAAAGTATCAGAAGCTAAACAGCGCCACTGGGCTGATACCCTGGGTAAATATTTTCTCGGCAGGAAGAGCCTGGTCGGAGTGGTGTTGCTAATGGATGTGAGGCATCCATTAAAAGAATATGATCGCAACATGGCTCACTGGTGCGCAGAAGCAGAGATACCTGTCTACGTGCTACTGAACAAGGCTGACAAGCTGAGCCGGGGAAAAGCAGGTGCGAGCCTGCTTGATGTCAAAAGCAAACTTACTGATGTTCCTGTTGAAGGAATACAATTGTTCTCCAGCCTCAAGCGCACCGGAGTAGACGACGCACTGGAGCAATTATGCAACTGGCTGGACTTACCTTACGAGAGGTAAAAACCTAGCCGTCTTCCACATCATCGACGTCCAGCTGCCCGGTCATTCTCCGCCTGATATGCGACCACGACATACCAGTAGCCAGCACCAGTGAAAGTATAAATAACAGTATATAGTGGAAAAACGTCGGGTTACTAAGAGACAGCAAACCAAAATCAACCAGTACCCAGATAAGAGTGGTAACAAATGCCAGGGCAAGCATGATTCCAAAAATACCAAGCGATCGCGCTGTCGCACGAAGGTAAATCACCCAGCCTATCAGGAGGACGACACCGGAAAACAGAATTAATGGGTCAAACCGGTCAGCAGCATTGCTTACCCAGTGAAACCACGAATACTGTGTCGGATTGTAGGTAGCAAATACCAGTACCATCGCCGCTACCAACCTGAGAAGAAAATCGAAAAAATTAAATCGTTGAGCTGCCATTAAGAGCAAACCAGTTAGGTTTATGAAGATGAATTAGGCTGCGTAGGCTAACAGCAGCCACGGACTAAATCCAGAAAAATTCTGCTACTAGATATCGCAATTGCAAATCGTCGTTTGTACTTCACTACTAGTTTGTAAACCTTGATTTATATCAATTAAATACAGAAAATTAGACAACACATCACAATTCCGTTAATGTAGTGAATGCTACAACAGCCCAAACCACCAATTTGGAGGAGAAGGGTCGATTAACAGACCCAGCAGAATTCTGGTCAAAGGGAAAGGTTCTTGAGTATCTTTTCCCTTTCGCTGGAATTTTTTTTTGCTCTTTTTTTGCCAGTTATATTCACATTATTCGATTTTTTCGTTTAGCCCGTATTTTCCACGTATTCGTCAACATCCAGCCCTGATATCATTGATTCCATGAGTAGTGAACCCGCAGAAGAACGAAAAGCTGCCAGCAAAAGAGCTACTTTTGCCAGCATTTTCGTCAACATTTTACTCTCCATAGGGCAAATAGTGCTCGGCGTCATTGGTAATTCCCAGGCCCTGATTGCTGATGGTGTGCACACGTTATCCGACTTAAGTACAGACACGCTGGTACTTTACGCCATCTGGCATGGCAGCAAGGAAGCCGATGATGACCACCCGTATGGTCATGGTCGTATTGAGACAGCAGCGACAGTATTTCTAGGCCTGTTACTGGCAATAGTCGGCGCTGGTATCGCCATTAATGCTGCGTTGCGACTAACCGCACCTGAAGAAATACTGACCCCGGCACCGATCACGCTGCTGATGGCGGTCATTACTATTCTCAGCAAGGAAGGTCTTTACCGCTATACCATTAGTATTGCTAATCGTGTTCATTCGAATATTCTGCGAGCCAATGCGTGGCATCATCGCAGCGATGCTATTTCGTCAGTCATCGTTCTGATTGGTATTGGCGGTAGCATCATGGGCCTGCCTTATTTTGATTCCCTGGCCGCTATCGGGCTCGGCAGTATGATCATTCGTATGGGACTTTTACTCAGTTGGAAGGCCATGAAAGAACTGATTGATACTGCACTAGGTCAGGAAGAAGTGGAAGCGATAGGCAAGACCATAGGAAACATTGACGGCGTAATCGACCTGCACATGTTAAGGACGCGCCTGATGGGTGGGCGTGCACTGGTCGATGTTCATCTTCAGGTTGACGGTGACATCAGTGTCTCTGAGGGTCACCAGATTTCTGAAAATGTTCGTGCGAGTGTCATTAATGAATTTGAAAGCGTTAACGATGTACTGGTACACATCGACCCTGAAGACGATGAAATCAGCAGGGTAAATATTGACCTGCCGTTGAGAAATGAAATCTCAAATCAGCTCAACCAGGCAATCACTGGTATCGAAGGCCTACAGCCCGCCGAGAAGATCACTCTGCATTATCTCAGTGGTAAAATAAATATCGACCTGATATTCCCCACCATGCCTGACACCACTGATGAGAGTCGACGGGCAATGGCAAAGACGGTTGTCGATACACTTCAGCAGAATCCTAATGTTGGTGATATAGAGATATTCTTCCACTGTCAGTACGATAAATACTGACAGTGTTTGTATTTACGCACTAATCTGGTGCAAAATACCGCTTCTGTTGATTACTGACAACTCTCTCTGCTCTATTCAGTCATAGTACTATTTCATACAACCGTGCTTACGCACACCAGACACTTCAAAGAGGAAATCGATGTCCGCTGAAATTTTGAAAATGATCGAGGACAATGGGGTCAAGTTTATTGACTTCCGTTTTACAGACACCCACGGTAAAGAACAGCATGTTTCCGTGCCTGCACATACCATGGATGAAAGCGTGTTCGAAGAAGGCAAAATGTTTGACGGCTCTTCAATCGCTGGCTGGAAAGGTATCAATGAATCAGACATGATCCTGATGCCTGATGCATCAACAGCGGTGATGGACCCATTTTTCGATGACCCTACCCTGATTATCCGTTGTGATATTCTCGAGCCAGCCACCGGCGAGGGCTATGAAAGAGACCCGCGCTCCATCGCTCACCGCGCTGAAGCCTATCTGAAATCAACCGGCATCGCTGATACAGCCTACTTCGGACCGGAACCTGAATTCTTTGTCTTTGACGACGTGCGTTGGGGCAACAACATGCAGGGCTCATTCTTCAAGATCGATTCCGACGAATCCTCATGGAACTCTGAGAAAGTATTTGAAGACGGCAACATTGGTCACCGTCCGGGTGTTAAAGGCGGTTACTTCCCAGTCCCTCCAGTTGACTCGCTGCAGGATTTGCGTTCTGCAATGTGCCTGACAATGGAGGAAATGGGTGTCGAAACAGAAGTTCACCATCATGAAGTAGCAACGGCTGGTCAGTGCGAGATAGGCACTGTCTTCAATACACTGGTTAAGCGTGCTGACGATAATCAGACCATGAAATACTGTATTCACAACATCGCGCATGCCTATGGTAAAACAGCCACCTTTATGCCCAAACCTGTCGTCGGCGACAACGGCAGTGGCATGCATGTACACATGTCACTGGCAAAAGATGGAGAGAACATCTTTTCCGGTGACGAATATGGCGGCCTGTCTGAAATAGCCCTCTACTACATCGGTGGTGTTATCAAACATGCGAAGGCCCTGAATGCCTTTACCAATGCCTCCACCAATAGTTACAAGAGACTGGTTCCTGGCTTTGAAGCACCTGTTATGCTGGCCTATTCAGCACGCAACCGCTCTGCTTCAATCCGCATTCCGTTTGTCAGCAACCCTAAAGGTCGCCGTATTGAAGTGCGTTTCCCGGATCCGACAGCCAATCCATACCTCGCATTCTCTGCCCTGATGATGGCTGGCCTTGATGGCATTATTAACAAGATTCATCCCGGTGATGCCATGGACAAGGACCTCTATGACCTGCCGGCAGAAGAAGCTGACAATATTCCAAAAGTCGCTTCCTCACTTGCAGAAGCACTCGCAGCACTGGATGCTGATCGTGATTTCCTCAAGGCCGGTGGCGTGTTTACCGATGACGTAATTCAGAGCTTCATTGATCTGAAAATGGAAGAGGTAACACAGCTGCGCATGAGCACTCACCCTGTTGAGTTTGATCTCTACTACAGCTGCTGATCCTGCCAGATGCGTCTGAATCAAAACGCCTCTTTTGAGGCGTTTTGTTTTTAAGGATCCGGTTCATGCTAATCAAAAGAAAACAGAAAAAAAGCGAACTTCTCTGCAGCTACCTGGTAGAGAACATGGAAACAGCTGTCCTGTTATTTAATGACAGGCTAATGCTGATAGCCATCAACCCGGCTGCAGAAAACCTGCTGCAGGCCAGCTCACGAAGATTGCTTGGTCAAAAGGATGACTATGTATTTCCGTTTAACAGCGAATGCCATGACATTCTCACGACTATCATCGAGGAAAACCGGGCAATCACTGAAAGAGAACTTCGTCTGCGGCTGATCACCGGTGAGGTCATTACGATTGACTTTTCAGCAACGCCACTTAACCGTTCGACTCAGGATGTATCCGAAATTATCGTTGAAATATCACGCGTCGACAGGTTATTAAGGCTCGCTCGAGAAGACAACCTGCAGGAACAATACGAAGCGACTCGTCAAATTCTGAAAGGCATGGCGCATGAAATAAAAAACCCACTGGGCGGTTTGCGCGGTGCAGCCCAACTGCTGGATATGGAACTGGATGACGACGCACAAAAAGAATACACGCGTGTGATTATTAAAGAAGCGGACCGCTTATCCGGCCTTGTAGACAAGATGGCGGGACCGAACAAACCACTTCATTTGCAACCAATGAATATCCATGCCTGCCTGGAGCACGTCAGAACCCTGATCAATGCTGAGTATCCGGAAATGATCAGTATCAGTACCAGTTACGACCCCAGTCTGCCGGAGATACAGGGGGATCAGGACGCGTTGACCCAGGTTATCCTGAATATTTCGCGCAATGCTGCGCAGGCTATGATAGATGCACCAGAAGCTTCCTCAGGCGAACCCAACAGTTTGACCTTCAGCACTCGACCGGTAGGTCGGTTCACCATTGGCAATGTACTGCATCGCCAGGTGTTACAACTGGATATCAGGGATAATGGACCGGGCATACCGGAAAAACTCCAGGCAACGGCGTTCTACCCGCTGATCACGGGTAAAGCAGACGGCACAGGGCTGGGATTATCTATTGTACAAACTATCATTAATCAGCATCACGGGCTGGTTGAATTTAATTCACGAAAAGGCAAGACGGTTTTTTCCATCTTTCTACCACTGGTAAGTTAAAAATGGCTAATAAGGCAAAAATCTGGGTCGTTGATGATGATGATTCAATTCGCTGGGTTCTCGATAAGGCATTATCAAAAACCGGCTTTACTACTGAAATATTTAATTCTGCAGATGATGTACTAGAGCATTTAGCAAGTGACTTACCGGATGTACTTGTCTCTGATATTCGCATGCCAGGCACCAGCGGCCTGAACCTGCTGCAGAAGATGAATAAAAACCACCCGGATATCCCCGTAATCATCATGACGGCCCACACTGACCTCGACAGTGCGGTAGCATCCTATGACCAGGGAGCGTTTGAATATCTACCCAAGCCTTTTGACATTAACGAGGCAACGGCTCTTGTCGAGCGTGCTGTGGATCATGCCCGCACACAAAAAGTTCAGATTGATTCAGCTGAAGAAAAAAGCGCTCTTATTATTGGTGAAGCACCTGCTATGCAGGAAATTTTCCGCGCTATTGGACGCCTCAGCCAAAGCGATCTGACCGTCCTCATTTCAGGTGAGTCAGGCACGGGCAAAGAGCTGGTTGCAGAATCTCTGCATCGGCACAGCCCACGTCGAGATGGCCCTTTTATTGCTATCAATACCGGTGCAATCCCTGGTGAATTACTGGAATCTGAGCTTTTTGGCCATGAGAAAGGGGCATTTACAGGTGCCCTGGCGCAGCATAAGGGCCGTTTCGAACAGGCCGACGGCGGCACGCTTTTCCTTGATGAAATAGGTGATATGCCAGCTGAATCGCAGACCCGGCTTTTACGTGTTCTGTCTGA